>CAYYOE010000004.1:28378-38318 GCA_964473055.1 uncultured Rhodobacterales bacterium
CAGCCGACTGCGCTGAAGAAACCCTCCGGACAAGGCGCCCGTCGCTTGCCGAACGGAGTCCGGAACGGACCGCCGGTCCGTGCCCGGAAGGATCCCCCGCCGGCCCGGCCGAACGCGGCTTCGGCGTCCGTCGGAGGTGCCTCGCGACAGATGCTGGGGGCCGGGGTCAGCCGGATCGCGGCCACCAGCATCAGCGCCAAGGCTGCGGGCGCCGGTTTCGTTCCGCGCGAACCTGGCGTTGTCGGCACCGCGGGCGTAGCGCGGATTCTTCCGGTTTCGCCGGTGATCATAGGCCTCGTCGTGGCGCTGGCGCTGGCGTTGGTGGCCGCGGTTGGCCTGTCCCGTGTCGTGCTTGGCTGGCTGGAACCGCCGGGCGACCTGCCCGCGATTTCGGCGGATGCCCCGATGGTCGCCGTGCTGCCTCCCATCGAAACCGATCTGCCCCCGTCCGCTGTCGATACCGCAGAACAAGCCGCCGTGGCCGAGTCCGAACCGGCGCCCGAGACGGCTGCGCCCGAAACCCTGACGCAGATTCCAGTCGATGCGCCGACCGTGGTTGCGGCGCCGGCGGTCACCCCCGCCGAAGTCCCGGCGGGTGGCATCGACCCGGTTGACGACGGCCTCGCCACAGCGGTCGTTCCGGCCACGGAAGCTGATCAGACGGCAGGGGACACCGCCACCGCGGCCGAGGCTGTCCTGTCGCCGGATGCCGCGGGTGAGCCCGCAGGCCCCGCAAACGGCGCGGACCGCGTCGGCACGGACGCAACGCGCGACAGCACGCTCTTTGCGCGCAGCGATCCCGGGATAGGGCTTTCCCTGCCGGAACGCCCGTCGCGCCCCGCACAGACCGATACGGCCCCGGTAGCCCCGTCCGAATTCGTTCAGGGGCCCGGTCCGGCACCGGTCGACCTTCCCGAACCGCCCGCTGCCGCCGGCGCAATCCCGGATGCGGCCCGGTTCCTGCTTGCGTCCCTCGATGCGCAGCTCCGCGCGACGGACCCGTTCATGCTTGCCCCGCCCGTGGCGTCAGAGACCGGGCGCGAACCGCAACCGGCGCAGCCCCTGCCACCGCCGGGGACGGTCTTTGCGCTGGACGCCCGCGGGCTGGTTGCGGCGACGCCGGACGGGGCGCTGTCCCCCGATGGCCATCTGGTGACGCTGGGTCGGCCCGATGTGCTGCCGCCGCCGCGCCCGCTGGTTGCCCTTCCGGCGCCGGCGCTGGCGGAAGACCCTGCCGAAGTTCGCCGCCTTGCCGCTATCCGTCCTCTGGAACGGCCCACGCCGCCACCCTCGCTGCCAGCAGCCGATTCCGCACCGGACACGTCAGAGGCGGCCCCGACGCCGCAATCCGACCCCGCCGTGGATGATGCCATCGCCGAGGCGCTTGCGGCACCCGAGACGACCGCTGCAGCGCCGGTCGACCCTGCCCCGGCCGGACCCGTGCTGCCCGGGCTGCGCCCGCCGCCACGCCCCGCAACAGCCCCGGCGACAGACCCCGCGACGGCGGACGACGCCACCGCACCCCGGCTGGATGGGGCGACCCGACTTGCGGTCGCAACATCGGCGCGACCGTCGGCACGGCCCCAGGGCTTCGATGCGGTCGTGGCGGCAGCCATGGTGCGGGTCGCGCCGATCGCCGCCGCACCGCCTGCAGCCACGACACAGGCGACACCCGCCCGCGCCCCGGCGGACAGCGACCTCGACTATGACGATGGCGAACCCGAAGTCGCAGCCACGACGCGCGCGCCACAGATCCCGTCCTCGGCCAATGTGGCCCGTCAGGCCACAATCAGTAACGCGATCAACCTGCGCCAGATCAACCTGATCGGTGTCTATGGCACCGCATCGGACCGCCGCGCCCTGATCCGCTTGTCGAACGGGCGGTTCGTGAAGGTGCAGGTGGGTGACCGGGTCGATGGCGGTCAGGTGGCGGCCATCGGCGAGCGCGAAGTGCGCTACGTCAAGGGCGGGCAGAACCACGTCCTGTCCATGCCCCGCGGATAATCCCGGGCATCGGCGTCACCGGGCGGCCGGGCTGTCCTCTGCGTCCTCGTTATCGATCTGCGCAGCCGGCTCTGACGTCTCGCCCTCGACCAGACGCTCCACTGCATAGCTGGCAGCATCATCGAAGGGCGTCAGAACCATGTCGGCCCCCCGGTCGAGCAGCGCCTGCGCCTCTTCGGCACGGTTGACCGACAGGGCGACCCGCCCCCGGAACCCGGCCGTGCGCAGCCCATGCAGCAGGGCCAGTTGCGGGTCGGCACTGGTCAATGGCCCGCGGTCGCGCGGCACCGCCGAGATCACGGCGCGCGTGCCGATCAGGTTCAGATGCGCCGCAAATTCGGGATCCATGGCATCGCCGAAGGCCGCTTCCATCCCCTTCGACCGCCAGCCTGCCACCGATTCCGGGTCGAAATCCACGCCCAGTACGCGAAACCCGCGCTCGTTCAGTTCCCGCCCGATCTTGCTGCCAAACCGCCCAAGACCGAAGATCACGAAGTCATGCGCCCGCGCCTCGGACCGCTCGCCCTCGCTGTCGGCCTCTCGGAAGGGGTCGCGCCGCTCGAACACGCCCAGAATCGGCTCGCACAGGACATACATCTTCTGCGACCATGTGATCATGTAGACCGACAGCGCGATGGTCACGAGGCCGACCAGCGTGACCAGCCCCATCGCCTCGTCGCCCACATGGCCGATGGTGATGCCCATCGCCATGAAGATCAGCGAGAACTCCGAGATCTGTGCCACCGTCAGCCCGGCCAGGAACCCGGTGCGCTTGCGATAGCCCATGTAGCCCATGATCGCGAGCACGATCAGCGGGTTGCCGATCAGCACGAACAGCGACAGCACGATCGCGGGGCCGACCTGCGCGCCCAGCGTCGACAGGTCCAGCCCCGATCCGAGGTCGATGAAGAAGAACAGCAGCAGAAAGTCGCGCAAGCTGGCCAGCCGCGACCCGATCGCATCGCGGAACGGGGTGGACGCCAGCGAGACCCCGGCGAGCAGGCCGCCGATCTCCTTGCCGATCCCCACAACATCGCCCAGCGCGGCAAGACCGGCGGCCCAGCCGGTCGCGAAGATCACCAGGAGCTCGGGCGACCGCGCCATCTGAGCAAGCAGCCAGTCGGCCGCATAGCGGATGAACAGGACAACCCCGCCCACCATGACCACGCCCCCCAGGATCAGGCGCGCGATCTCGGCCAGGGCGCCGCCTTCGGCGCCCGCGCCCATGCCCAGCGCCGACAGGACCACCATGCACAGCACCACGAACAGGTCCTGCACGATCAGGAACCCCAGCGCGATCTTGCCGTGCAGCGCGCCGATCTCGCCCTTGTCGGACAATAGTTTCACAATGATGATGGTGGACGAGAACGTCAGCGCGACCGCGATGTACAGCGATGTCAGCGCGTCGATCCCCATGGCCAGGCACAACAGAAACCCGATGGCGGCGGTGAAGGTGACCTGGCCCAGACCCGTGGCCACGGCCACGCGGCCCAGGCTTTTCACCAGCGACACATCCAGCTTCAGCCCCACAAGGAACAACAGCACCGCGATGGAAATCTGGCTGAGCGTCTCGATGAAGGCAGTCGAAGCGACGAGACCCAGCGCATCAGGGCCCGCCAGAACGCCCACGGCGATGAAGGCAACGATCAGCGGCTGGCGCAGCAAGAGCCCCAGGAACCCGAGTCCAGCCGCCAGCAGGACCAGGGCTGCGATTTCGGTGAAGGGCCCTGCAAAGCTCATCCTGTTCCTCCAGCCAACGACACCCCCAGCCTAAGGGCCGCGCCGCACCGCGGCAACCGGACCGCCGCTAGGACATGTGCTGGCCAAAAAGCGCGTCGGCCTCGTCGAAGAAGCGGGTGCGATAGCGCGGCGCCTCCATCAGGATTTCGTGCCGCGCGCCGTCGTAGACGGACAACCGGCCATCCGGCCAGCGCGCCATCCGCGCCTGGATTGCGGCCGGGTCGACGATGCTCTCCTCGCTGCCGACCACCGTCAGGCAGGGCACGCGCGGCGACGGCTTGCGCGCCATCCGCCGACCCTCAAGCAGCGCCTCGCTCAGCCACATCAGGCTGGGGCCGCCAAGGGCAAGATCGGGGTGGGTCGTCACCTGGGTCTGCATCCAGTCCCATGTCGCGCGGTCGGTTGTCAGGGCGTTGTCCTCGAACCGGGCCTCGGTCAGGTAGCTTTCCCGCACCGATCCCGGCACGGGGCGCCCGGCCTGCCCGACAAGCCGACTGGCGCCGGAGACCAGATGCGCCCTGATCCGGGTCCTCTGCGGCATCAGGATATCCCACATCGGTGCGGAAAACACCGCGGCCGAGACAGTCAGCCCCTCGACCAGCGCCCGCAACCCGATCGCGCCCCCCATCGAATGCGCCAGCAGGAACCAGGGACGCGGCAGCCGCAGGGCAAAGGCCGCCTCGACCATCGCCGCCACGTCGAACTGGTAGTTGGTGAAGCGTCGGACATGGCCGACCAGGGGCTGGCCCGGAAGTGTCCGGTCGCTCAACCCCTGCCCGCGCCAGTCGATCGCAATCGAGGCCAGCCCGCGCCGACCGATTTCCGCAGCGGTGGGGGCGTATTTCTCGATATACTCGGTGCGCCCTGGAAAGATCAGCACGGTGCCTTGCGCAGCATCGCGCGGGAACACGCCCAGCCGCAGACGGCGCGCGTCCGCCGTGCGCAGCCAGAGGGCGTGCGCGCCGTCCGGTCCGTCCGCGACGTCGGCGAAATAGGGGGCTGCGTCCATGGATCAGGCCACGCGATCAGATGCGGGTATCAGGCAAGCGCCGACCCCAGCCGCATCGCGGTGCCCATGTCGCCGTCCAGCTTCAGCTTGCCCTGCATGAAGGCCGATGTGGGGTTCAGATCGCCATCAAGGATCGCGCGGAACGTGTCGACATCCGCCGTCAGCGTCACATCTGCCGCCTCGTCCCCTGCGCGCACGCCTGCGCCATCCAGCATGATCGCGCCTTCGCCCTCGATCACGAACTTGGCGCTGCCGTCAAAGCCTGCCACCTTTTCCGACAGCGCTGCCACCGCGGCCACGATCACATCCGACATGGGTCTTTCCTTCTCACAATCCGGACAACGGGGCATCAACCCATGGACAGGTCACACCACCGAGTTACAATGGTCATATGGGCTATTTGCGACGCTTTCTCAAACCTGTCGTGACGTCGCTTCTGCTGGCGATGCCAGCGCAAGCTCAGGACATGACGCTGGACGACCTCTACGACCAGCTGGCCGATCCCGCGACCGAGAACTGGCGCGGCGTCGAGCGCCGCATCATAGACCGCTGGTCGCGGTCCGGATCGGTTGCGATGGACCTGCTGCTGAAGCGCGGGCGCGATGCTGTCGATGCCGGGGAATGGGCCGTCGCCATCGAACATCTGACTGCACTGACCGACCATGCGCCGGAAGTCGCCGAAGGCTGGCACCTGCGCGCCACGGCCTTTTTCAACCTCGACCGCACCGGCGAGGCACTGGAGGACATCGCGCGCACCCTGACGCTCGACCCGCGCCATTACGGCGCAATGACGGGCCTCGCCGTGATCCTGGCCGAGACCGGCGCCAAGGCCGAGGCGCTGGAGGCCTACCGGATGGTCAAGGCGGCCAATCCGCACCGGCCAGACCTTGACGAAGCCATCGCGCGCCTTGAAAGAGAAACGGCAGGGTCCGACATCTGATCGCGCCTGACGCGGGAAACCATGGCCCAGGACTTCGCAGACACGCGCCGCATCGTCGCGGTGCTGGGGCCGACCAACACCGGCAAGACGCATTACGCGATCGAGCGGATGCTTGCCCACCGTACGGGGGTGATCGGCCTGCCGCTGCGCCTGCTGGCGCGCGAGGTCTATGACCGCATCGTGGCCCTGCGCGGCCCGTCGGTCGTGGCGCTGGTGACGGGCGAGGAACGCATCGTCCCGGAACGCACACAATACTGGGTCGCGACCGTCGAAGCGATGCCCGAGGGGCTGGACCCCGACTTTCTGGCCGTGGACGAGATCCAGCTCTGTGCCGACCCGGAACGCGGCCATGTCTTCACCGACCGTCTGCTGCGGGCACGGGGGCGGCACGAGACCCTGTTCCTGGGGTCCGACACCATGCGCGGCGCGATTGCAGCGCTGGTGCCGGGGGTGCAGTTCCAGCGGCGCGAGCGTTTCAGCACGCTGACCTATTCAGGTTCAAAAAAGATAAGCCGGATGCCTACGCGGTCGGCCATCGTGGGGTTTTCGGTTGAAAACGTCTATGCCATCGCCGAGGTGCTGCGACGCCTGAAGGGCGGCGCCGCCGTTGTGATGGGCGCCCTTTCACCCCGCACCCGCAACGCGCAGGTCGCCATGTATCAGGACGGCGAGGTCGACTATCTGGTCGCCACCGACGCCATCGGGATGGGCCTGAACCTCGACATCCGGCATGTGGCGTTTTCCTCGACCACCAAGTTCGACGGCCGCCGGATGCGCCCGCTGATGCCCCACGAACTGGCCCAGATCGCCGGGCGCGCCGGGCGCTACCGCGAGGAAGGCACCTTCGGCGTGACGGGCGAGGCCGGGCCCCTGGACGAGGATCTGGCGCAGGCGATCATGGACCACCGCTTTGCCCCGATCCGGCGGCTGATGTGGCGGTCGGCCGACCTCGACTTCGGCAACGCGCGCCGCCTCATCGCCTCGCTGGAGGCGGGCACCGACAACGAATTGCTGACCCGCGCGCGCGAGGCCGACGACCTGATGGCCCTGCGCACGCTGGCCGATGTGCCCGACATCCACGCCCGCACCCTGGGGCCGCAGGGCACGAAACTGCTCTGGGACGTCTGCCGCATCCCCGATTTCCGCGGCATCAGCCATGCCGAACACGCGGCCCTGCTGGAACGCATCTTCAGCTTCCTGGCCGAATTCGGCCGCGTGCCCGACGACTGGCTGGCCGGGCACATCGCCCGCATCGACCGGACGGAAGGCGACATCGACACCCTGTCCAAGCGGCTGGCCTTCATCCGCACCTGGACCTACGTCGCGCAGCGCCGCGGATGGGTCGATGACGAAGCCCATTGGCGTGACGCAACGCGCGCGGTAGAAGACCGCCTGTCGGATGCCCTGCACGGGGCCCTGACACGCGCATTCGTCGACCGGCGCACCAGTGTGCTCCTGCGCCGGTTGAAGCAGAAGGAGGCCCTCTTGGCCGAAGTCAACGACAAGGGCGAGGTGGCCGTCGAAGGCCACACCGTCGGGCGGCTGGAAGGCTTCCGCTTCCGCCAGGACGCCTCTGCCACGGGGGATGAGGCCAAGACACTGCGGCAGGCCGCGGTGCAGGCGCTGCGACCCGAATTCCACTTGCGCGCCGACCGCTTCTACAACGCGCCCGACACCGAGCTGGATTTCACCGAACAGGGCGGCCTGATGTGGGGCGAACTGGCCGTGGGCAAGCTGGTGCCCGGGCCCGATGCGCTGAAACCACTGGTTGACGCCTTCGTGGACGAAGACGCAGGCCCCGAGGTCGCCGAGAAGGTCAAGCGGCGCCTGCAGCACTTCATCGACCGCCGGGTCGCGACGCTGTATGAACCGCTGCTGGCGCTCGGCCGGGACGAGGCGCTGACGGGCCTTGCGCGCGGCTTTGCCTTCCGGCTGACCGAACACCTCGGGATCATCCCGCGCGAACAGGTCGCGACCGAGGTGAAGGACCTGGATCAGGACGCCCGCGGCGCGCTGCGCAAGCACGGGGTGCGGTTCGGGCAGTATACCATCTTCCTGCCCGCGCTTCTGAAACCCGCGCCAACCCGGCTGCGGCTGGTCCTGTGGTCGCTGGCGAAAGGGTTCCAGGAATTCCCCGAAAGCCCGCCGCCCGGCCTTGTCACCATCCCGAACGTGCCGGGCGTGGTGGACGGGGCCTATGCCATGTCTGGCTACCGCCCCGCCGGCACCCGCGCCATCCGCATCGACATGCTGGAGCGGCTGGCCGACATCCTGCGCGGCCAGGACAGCCGCGCGGGATTCGAGGCGCGCGCCGACATGCTGTCGATCACCGGCATGACGCTGGACCAGTTCGCCGACCTGATGCAGGGCCTGGGCTACCGCGCCACCCGCGCCGAGCGCCCCAAGGCGCGGCCCGCCGCGGTCGAGGCTGCCCCCGCGATCGTACAGCCGCCCGAACCCGGCACGGATGCCGCCGCAGAGGCCGAGGCAACCCCGGCCATAGCCGACGCCTCCCCGCCCGAGGCGGAGATGCCCGAGGCGCCGCCCGTCGAATACGCGGCCGCCGAAGCAGCGCCTGCCGAGACCCCGGCAACCGAAACTCCGGCAGCCGAAACCCCGGCAGCCGAGCCGCCTGCGTCCGATGTCGTGGCCGGCAAAGACCCGGACGCCGCGGCCGAGGTGCCAGCCGCAGAGGTCGAGGTGTTCTACTCCTTCGCCTGGGCCGGACGCGCCAGAACCGACCGCGGCGCGCGGGGCGATCGCCCGAACCGAGGCCCGCGCCGCGATGGTGGCGGTGCCGAAGCGTTGGCGCAGGCCGAGGGTGGCGAAAGCGCCCGGCAGCGCGGCGACCGGCATCGGCAGGGCCGCGGCAAGCACGCGTCCGGCGACGCCGGGCAGCACGGTGATCGTCCGGACCGCGCGGGCAAGTCGAAAGGGCCGCACAAGCACGGCACCAAGGGCGGAGCCAAGGACAACCGCCCGCCGCGCGAAGGTAACCGCGACGGTGCCCGCCCCGAGCGCAGCTTCGAGGCGCGTCCGCCGCGGACCGACCGCCCGAAATCCGACCGGATCGACCCCGACAACCCCTTTGCCGCCGCATTGATGGGCCTGCGCGACAAGCTCTGACATGGCACGCGGCCCAAAGGCCCCGGAAAAGGCGGCGGAAAAGTCCGCTGGCGACCTGTCCGAAGGATCGGCATCGATCCGCATCGACAAGTGGCTGTGGCACGCCCGCTTCCTCAAGACCCGCAGCCTGGCGGCGGCCTTCGTGTCGGCTGGCCGCGTGCGGGTGAACGGCGGACGGATCGTCAAGCCAGGCCATTCCCTGCGCCCGGGCGACGTGCTGACGCTGCCTCTCGGTCCGACCGTGCAGGTCGTCCGCGTCGTGTCCAGCGGCATCCGCCGCGGGCCAGCAGCAGAGGCGCGGTTGCTGTACTGCGACCTGACACCCGGACAGGACCCCCCGTCCGACCCGGGACAGGGCGACGAAACGCCCGGCCTTTCCGGCCCTGCGCGTCTTGAATGATCCGGGTGGGTCGTCTAGTTCCCCTGACAGTCAGCTCGCCCGGACCGTCCATGACCTACATCGTCACCGACAACTGCATCGCCTGCAAATACACCGACTGCGTGGAAGTCTGCCCCGTGGACTGTTTCTACGAGGGCGAGAACATGCTGGTGATCCATCCCGACGAATGCATCGACTGCGGCGTCTGCGAACCCGAATGCCCTGCCGACGCAATCCGCCCGGATACCGAGCCCGACATGGAAAAGTGGGTGGAGTTCAATCGCAAGTATTCCGAACTCTGGCCGGTGATCATCACCAAGAAGGACCCGTTGCCCGAGGCCGAGGCCCGCGACGGCGAAGCCGGCAAGCTGGAGAAGTATTTCTCCGAAAGCGCCGGACCTGGCGGCTGACGTGGCGGCTGACCTGGGCGAATCGTCCTTCGCCGTGATTCGCGGCATGTCGGCACGACGGTGTCGCCGCTCGCCTGCATGACGTTACCTTGCAGAATCAGTCGGTTGCGGCGGCAGACAGCGTCACGCTTTGAAATCCACGGAAAAAATGTTATGTTTCAACCTGTCGAAGCGGGTCGACAGCCGGGATAGCCCTGCGCTGACGACCGGTTTTCTTCGAAACACGGGACGTAGCTCGGGGTTGCCGTTGCAGGCCCCGCGCCTTTTTTGTCGCTTGCGACCATGGACAGCCTTTCGAGGACACGCCGAATGACCAAGACCAAGACCATCGA
>CAYYOE010000005.1:0-36052 GCA_964473055.1 uncultured Rhodobacterales bacterium
TGGATTGAGCGGAGAGATGGCATGACCGACACGCCCTTGCACCGCCTTGCCGCCACCATCGCCGCTCGCACGGACGCCGATCCCGCCACCAGCTGGACGGCGCGTCTTCTGGCCGATGGCCCGGAGCGTTGCGCGCGCAAGTTCGGCGAGGAAGCGACCGAGGCGATCATCGAGGCGGTCAAGGGCGACGCCCCGCGCCTGACGTCCGAGGCGGCGGACGTACTCTACCACCTCCTCGTGATGTGCGCGTCCCGCGGCGTGACCCTGGCCGAGATCGAGGCCGAACTGGCCCGGCGCGAAGGCACCGGCGGCCTGACCGAGAAGGCCGCGCGCGGCAGGTGACTGCCCTGGCTTCATCCTTGCCGAAATACCTCGGGGGGAGGTCCGCGCCAGCGGACCCGGGGGGCAGAGCCCCCCGCGCGCCCATCACCGCACCCACAGCCCTTCGGCCTTCAGGCGCTGGCGGATCGCCTGTTCCCGCCCCGGCAGGCGATCGCGGTCGAACAGCGCGCGGGCCCGGGCGCCCTCGCCGCCCCAGATCATCCGGCGCGCGGGCGGCCAGTCGCGCAACAGCTTCTTGATCCGGTTCGGGCGCACCGCCGCTTCCAGCACCGCCACGGCCCGGTCGCTTTCGCGCGCATAGAGGAGCGGCAGGATGCGCCAGTGGCAGGTCACCGCGCCGTCCAGGCCCGCAAGGTCGGGTCCCGGCCGCCCCCCGCCCAGCCGCGTGATCGCCAGCGGCAGCGCGATCTGGTCGAGCCAGGGGTCGGTCGGCTGGCAGACCAATTCGGGGGGCGGGTCGTCGCGCACCATCAGCGCGGCATCGCGCCAGGCCTCTCCCAGGGCGCGCCCGTCGCCGGCCCAGACCCAGCCCGCGTTGAAATAGAGGAACCGTTCCCAATGCCCATGCGGCTGGGACAGGTCCAGCGTCGAGGCCAGGTCCAGACCGGCGCGGGCGTAAAGCGCGCCCCAGATCGACGCGATGTCGGGGCCGTAGAGCGTGGGCTTCGGCCAGGTGCCCTCGCGCCGCATGGACGCGGTGGGATGGCCCGGGTCGAAGGGCACCCGCGACAGCGCCCCGGTGACCAGCGTATCGGTGTCAAGGAACAGGACCGGGCGCCCCGGCGGCAGGGCCGCAAGCGCCTCGATCTTGTTGCCGCGGGGGTAGGACGCGCCGAAATGCGTGGCGGTGAAGGGCAGGATCTCGGCGCCCAGCCGTTCCAGTTCGGCCCGGATCTCGGGCTTCGGGCGCGGGTCGCCTGGCCAGGCACCGCCGGGTTGCGGCTCGGCCAGGATCAGCCGCCCGGCAAAGCCCGGGTCGGACAGCCGCAACGAGGCGGCGAGGATCAGCGCCTCATACCCCAGACGCCCGCCCTGCACGATGGCCAGGAGGTCGAACGGCGCGTCGGATGCGACATCGGGTTTGTGGGCGGGCGAAACGGGTGTCATGCTTCGCTCGTGCTGCCCCGTGCCCGGCACGATTGCAAGAACCACGAAAGGTCCCACCATGTCATGCCGCCCCCCTGCCCTCGCCCTCGCCGCAGCGCTGACGGCGCTGGTCCCTGCCGCACCGGCCGCCGCGCAGTCGTTCACCACGTCTGCCGAGGTCGCGCCGATCCTCGAGATGACCCGGGCGAACTGGGTCGCGGTGCGGGAATGGGACGGGCAGGACCTGATCTACTTCACCCATCTTCTGGCCTGGCGGTGCGGAATCATGGCCATCGTCTATTCGGTGAATGGCGGCCCCGAGTCGCAGTATCCGGCAGAACCCTGCTACCGCGACGAGGCGCAGCCGAACGCGATCAAGATGGACACCGTTCTGCCCTATGCCGTGGCGCCGCTGGGCTACATCCAGACGGTCAAGGTGCGGCTGGACCTCGACGACGGACGCGCGCTGACAGCGACCTACGACCGGGCCGGCGTGTTGATCGACTGAGCCCCTGCAAGGTTGGCGGATTGCAACGCCGGTGGCGCCGAGCACCGGAAGAAAAGGCACCCGAAGGCGAAGATCACAGTGCGGCCAAGGGGCCGCCGCACTTTCGACGCGATTCGCATTATGAAATTAACCAGGTTCCAATTCCGTAACGAGTGATCCGATTCAGGCCCTTTCCGTCACTGGAGGATACGCCCGTGTCATCGCTCGCTCACAAAGCCAGGCTTGGTCGCCGCGCTGCAATCGCGCGGCTGTTGCGCAAGGCCATGCAATCCCCGGACGTCGTGGAACTGGATTCGCGCCGGCCGACGATGGAGGTGCTTGTGAGGCCCGTGTTCCGCAGTTGTCGGGCTGCAACCGCAGAACGTGTCGTGGCCTGAACGCGTCTGGCGCGACGGCACAACGGCGGATCCGGGCCTTGCCCCGTGCCACCCTGCGCTCTGGTCCCCTTGCGGACGACGGGTGCCGCGCCACGCACAGCGGTTGACCGCGGAAGGTCGCCATGCCGAAGCCTGACTGCTCGGTGTGGCATCGGGTCGGCACGACAAGCGGTGCCGCGCTGATATCCCCAGAGCGGCTGCCCGGAGCGCGCTCGGTGGGGCGGCCGGATGCGCGCGACGGGCACCCTTTCCAAGATATGGTCGCCGCGCTAGCTTGCCGGCCATGCCCGACGCGCTACTCCAGCCCACCGACCGCGGCCTTTGGTGCGAAGCCGGAGAGTTCTACATCGACCCCTGGCGGCCCGTTGACCGCGCCCTGATCACTCACGGCCATTCCGACCACGCCCGCCCCGGCCACGGTGCCTATCTTTGCACCGCCCAGGCCCTGCCGGTGATCCGCCGCCGCCTGGGCGAGATCCGGGCCGACACGCTGGCCTATGGCGCGCGCCTCACGCTGGGCGGCGTCACGGTCAGCTTCCATCCGGCGGGCCATGTCCCGGGATCGGCGCAGATCCGGGTCGAGCGGGGGGGCGAGGTCTGGGTTGTCACCGGCGACTACAAGACCGCGCCCGACCGCCTGTGCGAAGCCTGGGAACCCGTGGCCTGCCACACGCTCGTCACCGAATGCACCTTCGGGCTGCCGGTCTTCGCCTGGGAGGACGAGACGGCGGTGGCGGTCCAGATCAACCGCTGGTGGGCCGCAGCGGCGGACGAAGGCCGGGTGGCGATCCTCGGCGCCTACGCGCTGGGCAAGGCGCAGCGGGTGATGTCGCTGCTCGACCCGTCGATCGGCCCCATCCTGACCCATGGTGCGGTCGAGGAAATGACGGCGGTGCTGCGCGCCCAGGGCTATCGCCTGCCCGCCACCACCCGTGTCACGCCCGACCTGCCGAAAGCGGCCCAGGCGCGCGCCCTGGTCATCGCGCCCCCATCGGCCTTGGGGTCGGCCTGGGCACGGCGCTTCGGAGCGGCCAGCGACGCCTTCGCCAGCGGCTGGATGCGCCTGCGCGGTGTGCGCAGGCGACGCGCGGCCGACCGCGGGTTCGTGCTGTCCGACCATGCCGACTGGTCCGGCCTGAACGCGGCGGTCCGCGCGACGGGGGCAACCCGGGTGTTCGCCACGCACGGCTACACTGCGGCCTTCAGCCGATACCTGGCGGAAGAGGGCTACGAGACCGGCACGATCGAGACCCGGTTCGAAGGCGAAACCCTCGACGATCCCGTGGCAGAGGGTTCCACCGCATGAAGTCCCCCGCTCTTGCCTTCGCGCTGTCGTTCGTGGCCGCTCCGGCGCAGGCCCTGTGTCTGTGCCTCGCCTGCGTCACCGGCGCCCATGTGCAGTACACGATCCCCTCGGGCTCGATGGAACCCACCTTGCCAACCGACAGCTGCATCCTGACCCGCGTTGTCCGTCCCGGGTATCTCCCGGAACCCGGCGAGATCGTCGTCTTCGCGCACGCGGACACTGGGATCCCCTTTGTCTTCAGGGTCGTGGCCCGGCCGGGACAAACTGTGCAGATGGTGGCGGGGCGTCTGCTTCTTGACAACGTGCCGGTCCTGCAGAAACGCATCGAAGATTACTCGATGTTGCTCGTGCCCAGTTCCAGTGGCGCGCTGCCACGCTGCCCGGAGCCCACGCGCATCGGGGCGGCCTGCGCGATCCCGCGCGCCATCGAAACCCTTCCCAACGGCACCCGCTACGAGGTGCTGGATCTCGGCCACCATCCCGCGTCCGACGACACGCCCCCCGTCGCGGTGCCTGACGGCCATGTCTTCGTGCTGGGCGACAACCGCGACAACGCGTTCGACAGCCGCTTCCCCCGCGAGATCGGTGGCCCCGGACTTGTGCCCATCGCAACAATTTTTGCCACCTTCGTGCGGCGGCTCGACGCGGAACCCTGAGCCGATGCGCCGTTTTGCCGACCTCTACGCCGCGCTCGATGGCACAACACGCACCTTGGCCAAGGTGGCAGCTCTGGCCGACTACTTCCGCACCGCCCCGGAAGCCGACCGCATCTGGACCGTCGCGCTGTTGTCCGGGCGGCGTCCGAAACGCACGGTGACCGCCACACGTCTGGCCGAATGGGCGGCAGAGCAGGCAGGCATCCCGGCCTGGCTGTTTGCGGAAAGCTATGCGGTCACTGGCGACCTGGCCGAAACGATCGCGCTCGTACTGCCGCCGGGCGGGGGCGACGACGGGCGCAGCCTGACGGACTGGATCGCCGAGGTCATCGCCCTGTCCCGCGCCGACGACGCGGGCAAGCGCGCCCGTGTCGCGGCGGCCTGGACGGCGCTCGGCGACCGCGAGCGGATGCTGTTCAACAAGCTGCTGACGGGCGGGATGCGGGTGGGGGTATCGCAAAAGCTGATGACGCGGGCGCTGACACAGGCGACGGGGCTGCCCGAAACCGACCTCGCGCATCGCCTGATGGGCGACTGGGACCCAGCGCGCGCCACGTGGGACGGGCTGATCCTGTCGCCCGATCCGGGCGCGGACCTGTCGCGCCCCTACCCCTTCGCGCTGGCCCACCAGCTGGACGACCCGCCCGAAACCCTGGGAGATCCCGCCGCCTGGGCGGTGGAATGGAAATGGGACGGCATCCGCGGTCAGATCGTTCTGCGCGGCGGGGAATGGCACCTGTGGTCGCGCGGCGAAGAGGTGATGACCGACCGCTTCCCCGAATTCGCGCGGCTGGTGGATTTCCTGCCCCCGGGCACCGTGATCGACGGCGAGGTTCTGGCCTGGGACCGGGTGGCGGATGCGCCCCTGCCCTTTGCGGCGCTGCAACCGCGGATCGGCCGCAAGTCGGTGCCGCGGAAGCTGCTGGCCGAAGCGCCCGCGCGGATGCTGGCCTACGACCTGCTGGAATGGCAGGGCGAGGACATCCGCGCCCGTCCCTTCGCCGAGCGGCGCAACCTGCTGGAGATCGCGGCAGGCACCCTGCCCCCCGAGGCCCCCATCGGCCTGTCGCCCCTTGTGACGGCGCCGGGCTGGGCGGACATCGCCGCAACGCGCGACCAGTCCCGCGACCGCGGCGCCGAGGGGCTGATGCTGAAGCGCCGGGCTTCCCCCTACGGCGTGGGGCGCAGGCGTGGCGACTGGTGGAAATGGAAGGTGGACCCGTTCACCGTGGACGCGGTGATGATCTATGCGCAGGCGGGCCACGGACGCCGCGCGACGCTGTACACCGACTTCACCTTTGCCGTCTGGGACGGCGCAGGGGCGCTGGTGCCCTTTGCCAAGGCCTACTCCGGCCTGACCGATGCCGAGTTCGCCGAACTCACCCGCTGGGTCCGGCAGAACACCACCGACCGGTTCGGTCCCGTCCGGGCGGTGCGCCCCGAACTGGTGTTCGAACTGGCCTTCGAAGGCATCCAGGAAAGCCCGCGCCACAAATCCGGGATCGCGCTACGCTTTCCCCGCATGGTGCGCTGGCGCCGCGACAAGCCCGCCGCCGAGGCCGACCGGCTGGATACCTTGCGCGCGCTCCTGCCCCATGCGTAACGCTGGAGGGGGGTAGACCTGCCACCGGCAGGACGGCGCAGGGGGCAGACAGCCCCCTGTCGGCCTTCGCCGTCAGCGCGCGCGGAACAGGCCGCCGAGGATGCCGCGCACGATCCGCTTGCCCGTCGTGCCGGTCAGTTCCTTCACCACCACCTTGGTCACCGCCTCGGTCATGGTTTCGGGGGTCCGGGTGCTGCGCCGCGTCGTCGCGGCCGCGCCCGTCGTGCGGCGGGCGGGCGGTTCATAGCGGCGGGCATTGCGCAGCTCGCGCTCGGCCTCCTTGGCCTGCACCGCTTCAGCCTCGGCGCGCTCGGCCTCGGCGGCGGCCTCGGCGGCCCGGGCGGCCAGGCGTTCGTGGGCGCTGTCGCGGTCGATCAGCGTGTCGTACTTGCCCGCCACCGGCGAGGCCGCGATCAGGGCGCGGCGGCTGGCAACCTCGATCGGACCGAGGCGCGAGGCGGGCGGGCGGATCAGTGTGCGTTCTGCCACGCCGGGCGCGCCCTTGGCGTCGAGGAAGGACGTCACCGCCTCGCCCGTGCCGACGTCCCGGATTGCCGTGGCCGTGTCGAAAGCGGGATTCGGGCGGTAGGTCTGGGCGGCGCGGTTCAGATCCTTCTGGTCTTTCGGCGTGAAGGCGCGCAGCGCGTGCTGCACCCGGTTGCCGAGCTGGCCCAGGACCGGATCAGGCACGTCGCCGGGGTTCTGCGTGACGAAGTACACACCCACGCCCTTGGACCGGATCAGCCGCGCCACCCGCTCCACCTTGTCGACCAGCGCCCTGGGGGCGCCGTTGAACAGCAGGTGCGCCTCGTCGAAGAAGAACACGAGGCGGGGCTTGTCGGGGTCGCCCACTTCCGGCAACTCCTCGAACAGCTGCGACAGAAGCCACAGGAGGAACGTGGCATAGAGCCGGGGCGCGTTCATCAGCCGGTCGGCGGCGAGGATCGAGATCATGCCGCGCCCGTCGATATCGGTGCGCATCAGGTCGCGCAGTTCCAGCGCGGGTTCCCCGAACAGCTGCACCCCGCCCTGGTTCTCCAGCACCAGAAGCGCGCGCTGGATCGCGCCGACCGAGGCAGGTGCGACATTGCCGTACTTCAGGGACAGCGCGCGGGCGTTCTCGCCCGTCCAGATCAGCATCGCCTGCAAATCCTTGAGGTCGAGGAGCGGCAGCCCTTCCTCGTCGGCGGCCCGGAAGGCGATGTTCAGCACGCCTTCCTGCGCCTCGGTCAGGTTCATCAGCCGGGCCAGCAGAAGCGGCCCCATTTCCGAGATCGTGGTGCGGACCGGATGACCCTGTTCGCCGAAGATGTCCCAGAACAGCACCGGATAAGGGCGGTAGGCGTAGTCCGCATATCCGATCGTCGCCGCGCGATTCAGGAAGGCCTCGTGCAGCTTGAACGAGTCCGACCCGGCCTCGGCCAGCCCCGACACATCGCCCTTCACGTCCGACAGGAACACCGGCACGCCGGCGTCCGAAAAGCCTTCGGCCAGGATCTGCAAGGTCACGGTCTTGCCGGTGCCGGTCGCCCCGGCGATCAGCCCGTGGCGATTCGCGGCGCGCAAGAGCAGGCCCTGCGGCTGGGCATAGTCCGTGCCCCCGCCACCCACGAAGATCCTGTCAGAAACCACCATGTTGCCCGTCCCGTTGCTTGCGATCCGGGCGACAATACAGCCTTAACCTTTCCATGCCAGTCTCGAGGTGCGATGCGTGCGCCTGGCGCGCGGATCGCTGACTTCCTCCCTGTCAGACTGGCCGCGCCGCATTCCGGCGCGGCTTTTTTTCCGGGGCGGCGTTCCTGGCGGGACCGCCCCAAAAAGCATGTTGACGCGCGCGACGAGACTTCGTAGCGTCCGGCGCATGATAAGTCGGCCGGTCCGACAGGGAGCAAAAGCGATATCGAAGGGGCCGGAAACGGCCCCTTTTCCTTGCGCGCCACCCGCATGCCGGGCCCGCCCGGACCCAGATGTGACCGGCCAGATGTGACCTGACAGTCCGGTCCGTGCGTGCTAAAGCGGCGCCGCAGGAAGAAACCGAACCAACACGAGTACATCGAGCCATGATCCCCTATCTCTTTCGTGCAGGCCTTGTGCTGGCGCTGACTGCATCCGTCGCCGTTGCGCAGGACACTGCCGCACCGTCGGCAGACGGTGTGGCGCCGAACCCGGGCGAGCTGTCGCTGGGCGAGTCCGTCGATGGCGAGCCGCAGGTCGGGCAGACCTATGTGGCCGACATGCAGGGCGACTGGGAAATCCGCTGCGTCCGGACGGAAGACGGCAAGGACCCCTGCCAGTTGTACCAGCTTCTGCAGGACGAGGCCGGCAATTCGGTCGCCGAGATCGGCATGTTCGCCCTGCCCGCGGGGCAGCAGGCAGCCGCGGGCGCCACGATCATCACGCCGCTGGAAACGCTTCTGACCCAGCAGGTGACCATCGCGGTGGATGGCGGCACGGCCAAGCGCTATCCCTTCACCTGGTGCAGCGAGATCGGCTGTTTCGCGCGCGTGGGCTTTACTGCCGATGAGGTTGCGGCCTTCAAGCGCGGGCGTCAGGCCGTGCTGACGATCGTGCCCGTGGTGGCGCCCGAACAGCCGGTGCGCCTGGCAATCTCGCTGACGGGGTTCACGGCAGGCTATGATGCCGTGGCGGCAGCGAACGCCGACAACCAGTAGTCGCGCGCGCCGCACTGCGCCCAGACCCGGATACCGCCGGGCACACGCGTCGTGCAGCGGCTGGCGACATCTCGCCGTCCGGGCCCTTCGCCCGCTTCGACGCAACCCCGTTCCGGCGGTTGGTCTGTTCGGCTGGCGGCTCCGCGCCAGCCTCATTGCCAAGATGCGCGGTCAGTTCGGCCCCAGGCACCCGCGCCATCAGCCGGATCTTCAGTTCCTACATCGGCCCGGCATCGCCAAGCAGATCCCCAGGCCGCGTGCAGCCCTTCAGCAAATCGTCAAGCAGATCGTTTGATATCGTCATCGTCCTTGCTTTACCCAGGAAGCATGGACCCAATCGGCCTTGCACAGAAGACCTGACACTCTCCTTCTGCTCGACGGTCTGCAGGTCTTTTCTCGTGCGTCGGCCCAAGGTGCCGCAACAGCCGCCAGACCGGGCTGCGACGCACCGCCATGCCATGCGTCGCGGCGATCTCGTCAGTCAATCCGGCGGCCGTCAGGTCCCGCTTCCGAGCGATCCGGCGGGCGATCCAGTCCTTCGGGGAGGACAGCTTGCCATGCCCGCCACCGTTGCCTTGGGCCTTAGGCACAAGACCCCCGGTCGCCTTCATCAGCTTGACCATGTCGTTGACGAACTTCACCGAGACCCGGAACCGCCCTGCCGTTGACCGGTGCGTGTTCCCCTCCGCCACATGGTCCACCACCCGCTGCAGGAGCTCTACTCGATGCGGCTTGCCCAACGTTGACCCCCATACCTGTCTCAACGACAGGGACTCACAGTCGAGACTTCAACGGAGTCCTGGATCGCGATGGCAGCGCCACGCTCCAAGCCTACCCTACTGGCGGCCAGGAACATCGCAGGAACAAGCACGACTTTCTGACACCACCTCAAGGCTTCTTGTCGAGCCCCCACACGCGCCGCGAACCAAGTTTGTGACCGATCCGCGCTGAAATCCAATCGTCGGCCAAGATCGCGCCCGTCGCGGTTCCGGTCGCCGAGGTTTCGCACGGCCTCCGCCCGGAGGCTCCACCATTGCGGTTCACGGCCGTGACGGCAGGGCGAAACCGGGCGGCCGCGGGAATCGCCTCGCCCGTGACCGCCGCGAACGCCCCACCCTCAGCGCGTCAGGAAAGTCGCGCGACCTGGTGGCGTTCCAATCCCGCATCTGGTGGCGCTTCTGCCAAAACGGGCTCCGGTCGCCAGCAGAGGCGCCCCCCTGGCAAGCCACGCATTCAGAAAAGTTCGACCCCATTGGGTTTCGGCAACTTCGGGCCGCGCTCGTCCAGAATGGCAAGGTCGTCGATGAACCGCATCCGTGCGCGGCCGGATGCTGGCCAGAACTCGACCCGGCGGGCCAGGGTGCCCCCGATGCTGCTTGCCTCGACCGCGATACCCTCGGACTGAAGGTAGCGCCCGGCGAATTCGGCATTCAACTGACCAGCCCGGCCAATGGAATCGATCATCCGCGCGCCGCCAAAGAATTTGGCGCGCAACAGCGTGCGCCGGGCGCCACTCTTCATCAGTTCGTTGATCAGAACCTCCATGGAATGTGCCCCGAACAGGGTCCGACGATCCTCGATCGACTCGCCCTCGGGCAAAAGGATGTGATTCATGCCGCCCACCGCACGCTCGGGATCGTACAGACAGACAGCCACACAGGACCCGAGAACGGTCGCGATCACCTCGTCGCTGTCCGAGCCGATCGCATACTCCCCTTGGGAAATGTACCGCCTGGCGGTGCGGGGATCGGGGCCACTCGTGGTCACGCGGGCTTTCTCCATACAGTGGTCATTGGCGGCCAATCGCGGCGACGCCGTCCGTGGACAGGCCCTGCCAAGGTTCAGAAATCCTCCCACCCATCCGCAGCGACGGCTGCGGGCGCCGTTTCCGGCAGCCTCTCCATGGCCAGCGCGACGGACGTGGACCCGGTCCGCGCAGCCGGCGTCGGGGCGGCTGCAAGCGCATCCTCCGGTGCCGGAGCGGTTGCGACCGTTGCGGACCGCGCGGCCCTGGATCGACTGGTGAACGTAGGAACGGGCGGGCTCGCCGGTCCAGTTTCCCCGGCGCTTTCGGACCGCGACTTTGGCGAACCTGTCGCGCCGACGCCGCGGCGAGCGGTTTCGGACCCGGTGCGGAACTGTTCCATCAACTGCAACAGCGACTGCGATTCCTGGCGCAGCGCATGGCTCGCGGCCGAGGTTTCCTCGAACATGGCGGCGTTCTGCTGCGTCACCTGGTCGAGTTGCGTCATGGCGACATTGATCTCGGCAAGGCCCGAGGACTGCTGCACGCTGGAGGCCGCAATCTCGGCAACCTCGGTCGCGATGTCGGCAAAGGACTTCTCGATCTGCTTCAGCGCCTGGCCAGCCTGGCCCGACAGGTCGACCCCGCGCGAAACGTGGTCGCCGCTGTCGGCGATCAACTGCGAGATCTCGCGCGCCGCCGCAGAAGACCGCTGGGCCAGCGCGCGCACTTCCGAGGCCACCACTGCGAAACCGCGCCCGGCTTCACCCGCGCGCGCCGCCTCGACGCCGGCATTCAGCGCAAGGAGGTTGGTCTGGAAGGCAATGTCGTCGATCACCGATGTGATCCGCGAGATCTGCTTGGACGACTCCTCGATCGACCCCATGGCCTCGACGGTCTCGAGCACCACCTTGCTGCCCGACGTCGCGTCGCGCAGTGCAGTGCTGACCAGCTGATCGGCGCGGCCCGCCCGTTCGGACGAGGTCGCAACCGACTTGGTAATCTCGTCCAGTGCTGCGGCGGTTTCCTCCAGCGTGCTCGCCTGCTTCTCGGTCCGCTGGGCAAGGCTGTCCGAGGCCGTGCTGATCGAGCTCGACTCGCTCAGGATCTGGGCGGCGTTCTCCGCCACGCCCTGCACGGCACGGGCGAGGTTGGCGGCCGTCCGGTTGAAATCGAGTCGGATCTGTTCGTAGGTGCCCGGAAACGACTCGGCGATGACGGCCGTAAGGTCACCCTCGGACAGGCTGGCCAGACCGCGCTTCAGACAGTTCACGACCAGTTCCTGCTCCTTCTGTCCGCGCGCACGCTCGGAAGCGGCCTCGCTTCGGCTGCGTTCCTCGGCGGTAATGTCGCGAGCCACGAGGACAATCCGGAAGGGGCGCCCCTTGCTGTCGCGGACGAGCGTGAGCGACCCCTGCGCGACGAGCGAGGTACCATCCGCCGTCCGGACCCCGAACCGCCCGGCCAACTCGTTGTCCGAGTCGAGCCGGCGGAACACCTCGTCCAGGCCCCCCAGCCCAAGGTCGGAAACATCGAGAAAGCTGGCCGCCGCCATGGCGGGACTGCGCTGGAACCGATAGCCCGTCAGTTCCGTGAACTTCGGGTTCATCGCGACAACCGACCATTCCGGGCCGAACTCCACGACAACCTGCGTCGCGTTGGACGTCTCGAACAGGCGCGCTTCGATCACGGTTTCAGTCGCATCGATCCATTCGATGACCAGACCGCCCGCCCCGTCCCCGATCTGGGAAACCTTGAGTTGCAGGAGCGCCCGGCCGATCCGGATTTCGGCATTCATCGGCATGAGCGAGGGGTTCTCCAGCAGCGCCCGGATCCTCGCGGCCTCGGGGCCCTTGTGGAAGATGTCGATGCAGCGTCCGACCAGCCTGTTCGGATCGAAGTCCCGGTCGATCTGGCGGAAATCCTCGATCCGCCTCGACATCAGCGCGACCGCGGAAGCGTTCATGAAGGAGATGTTCATGTTGCCATCGACCATCAGCAAGGCCGCGCTGACCGATTCGCAGGCCGCGCCGAGGGCGATCTGGCGATGGCGCAACTCGGCCGCCTCGGCCTCTTGCAGGCGAAAGCTGTCGACGGCTCGCGCCAGGGCACCGAATTCGTCGCGCCGGTCGCCGTGCGGCACCTCGAAATCGACCTCCCCGCTCTGCAGGCGGCCGACAGATGCCACGACGGCATCAAGGGGCCGCACCATCCGTCCGCCGAACAGGACCGCGGCCACCGCAAGCAGCGTGAGGGCGGCCAGGGAAAGCACCGCGATCGACCATCCGAAGCGGATCAGACCCGACCGAAGCGCGCCGAAGTCGCGTGTTGCCGCGACGACAAACGGCACCCCGTGCACATCGATCCGGGTAGCATGGACCAGCGCATCGCTGCCATCGGGCAGCACCGTCCGGTCGCCACCCGTTGCCGGATCGGGAGCGAGGGCAGCCGCGGCGTCCCCCGGGTCGGGGGCCCAGGCCCCGTCCGACACCGCCCGGGCACGCACGATCCCGGCGGCGTCGATCAGATAGACCCCCGCAGTCATGGGATCCTTGCCGATCTCGAGCGCCTCCGACATGCGGTCGATCGGGACCTGCACCGCGATCACGCCCACGGTGCCGCCCTGCGCGTCACGAACCGGCATGGCGAGGAACGCAGCGTCGGCCCCGGCCGATGGCGCGTAGGACTCGAACCGGGTCATCGCCATCCTTCCGGATGACAGCGCCGCGCGGGCGGCCTGCGTCAGGCCGCTGTCTGCCAGGTCGCCCGTCGCCAGAGGGGCCGCGAAATCGCGTTCCTTGAAGTAGGAGTAGACGAGGTTCAGATCGCGATCGATCAGGAACACATCGTAGAATCCGCCGCGCAGCTGGACGCCCTCGAAGGTGCGGTGATGGCGCGCATGAACGATGTCGTAGGCCGTCCCGCTGCCCGAATCGATCTGTGCCTGCTTCTGGCCGACCGGGTTCGGATTGCGGTCGATCCATGCGTCCTGAAGCGCCGCCATCGCGCCCGGGCCGAGTGCGGCATAGGCGTTGCGGAATTCCACAAGCGCGTCGGCCACGCGCGGATTCGCGGCGTATGTGGCGACTTGCGTCTCGACCCCCGCGAAATGGCGTTCGACGAGGCGTGCGCCCAGGTCCGACGCCTCGCGCACCTCGGCGCGGGCGGTCGCGAGCTTTTCGCGGGAGACCGTCGAGATCAGGGCGGCCGTCAATCCAGCCAGGGCCAGCGCACCGACAAGGACGATCAGCGACGCCAGCTGGTGACGAATTGGAAAACGGTCGAAAACACGCATCTTCTGCCCTCAACGAAGCCGCAAATCGCGGACGAACCTCCGCCTGCATAGGCGCGACCCCATGAATATCGGGTAAAGTCGTCCGGGCGGGTGTCGCCGGTCTTTACGGCACGAACTGGCCCGGTAAGAACATCGGCATGACCCATCCTGCCCCCCCTGTTCCGCCCCGCCCCGAGGATTCCGGTGACGCCGGATCGCCCGCGCTGGCCGCTGTCCTGTCCGACCTGTCGGCCCGGTTCGGCAACCGTCTGACCACGGGCGCCGCGATCCGGGCGCAACACGCCGCGACGACCACATGGCTGCCGCAGCAGCAGCCCGATGCCGTCGCCTTTCCCGAATCGACCGACGAGGTTGCCGTCGCGGTGCGCAGCTGCGCGGCGCACGGTCTGCCGGTCATCGCCTTCGGCACCGGGACCTCGCTGGAGGGGCATGTGAACGCCCCCCGGGGCGGGCTGTGCCTGGACCTGACGCGGATGGACCGGATCGTGGAGGTCCATGCCGAGGACTTCGACGCCGTGGTGCAGCCTGGCGTGACGCGCGAGGCGCTGAACCGGCACCTGCGCGACCGGGGCCTGTTCTTTCCCATCGACCCCGGCGCCAATGCCTCGCTTGGCGGCATGGCGGCCACGCGGGCGTCCGGCACGAACGCGGTGCGCTACGGCACCATGCGTGAGAACGTCCTGGCGCTGGAGGTGGTTCTGGCGGATGGCCGGGTTATCCGCACCGGCACGCGGGCGCGCAAGTCGTCGGCCGGGTACGACCTGACGCGGCTGTTCGTCGGGTCGGAAGGGACGCTGGGCATCGTCACCGAACTGACGCTGCGCCTGCACGGCATCCCCGAGGCGATGGCGTCGGCCCGCTGTTCGTTCCCGTCGGTCCATGCGGCGGCTCAGGCGGTGGTGATGACCATCCAGATGGGCCTGCCGGTGGCGCGGATCGAACTGCTGGACGCGCTGTCGGTGCGCGCCGTGAACGCCCATTCCGGGGTCGGCCTGCCCGAGACGCCGCTGTTGCTGCTGGAATTCCACGGCTCGACCGCCGGGGTGGCGGAACAGGCCGAGACCTTCCGCCAGATCGCGGCCGAGACCGGGGGAACGGAATTCACCGCGACCTCGACCCCCGAGGAACGCACGCGCCTGTGGCAGGCGCGGCACGACGTGTACTGGGCGATCCTCGGGCTGCGCCCCGGCACCAAGAACGTCACGACTGATGTCTGCGTGCCGATATCGCGCCTCGCCGACGCGGTCGAAGCGGCGCGGGCCGAGGCAGAGCGGCTGGCGCTGGTGGCGCCGATCCTGGGCCATGCGGGCGACGGCAACTTCCATGTCGGCCTGATGGTGGACGAAAGCGACCCGGGCGAGGTTGCGCGCGCGCATGCCTTCATCGGCTGGCTGAACGACCTGGCCCTGTCCATGGGCGGAACATGCACGGGCGAGCATGGCATCGGCCAGGGCAAGCGGCCCTATCTGGCGAAAGAGGCTGGTGAGGGACTGGCGGTGATGGCGGCGGTCAAGGCGGCGCTGGACCCGGGCGGCATCCTGAATCCCGGCAAGATCCTGTGAGGACATGATGGCAAAGACCGTGATCATCGAGGCCCATGGCGGCCCGGAAGAGCTGAAGATCGTCGACCGGCCGGTGGGCGAGCCGGGGCCGGGACAGATCCGCGTCCGGCACCACGCCTGCGGGCTGAACTTCATCGACACCTACCAGCGGACGGGCCTGTACCAGCTGGCGATGCCGCACGCGCTGGGCATGGAAGGCGCGGGCGTGGTGGAAGCGGTGGGAGAGGGTGTCACCCACCTCGCCCCGGGCGACCGCGCGGCCTATGCGGCGATGCCACCCGGCGCCTGGTGCGAGGCCCGCGTGATGCCCGCGGCCCAGGTGGTGAAACTGCCCGATGCGGTGGGCTTCGACACGGCCGCGGCGATCATGCTGAAGGGCATGACGGTGAACTACCTGTTCCGCCGGGTGGTGCCGGTGCCCAAAGGGTCCTGGGTGCTGTTCCACGCCGCTGCCGGGGGCGTGGGGCTGCTGGCCTGCCAGTGGGCCAAGGCCGAGGGCGTGCACCTGATCGGGACGGCGGGCAGCGACGAGAAATGCGCGCTGGCCGCCGAGGCCGGGGCCGCGCACGTCATCAACTATCGCACCGAGGACTGGGTCGCACGGGTGCGCGAGATCACCGGCGGGCGCGGCGTGGACGTTGTGATGGACGGGGTCGGCCGCGATACTTTCGACGGCTCGCTCGACTGCCTGCGGCCGCTGGGTTGCATGGTTTCCTTCGGCAATGCCTCGGGCCCGGTGCCGCCGGTCAGCATCGCCACGCTGGCGGCCAAGGGATCGCTGCTGCTGACGCGGCAGACCCTGTTCACCCACATCGCCGAGCCCGACACCTGCCGCCAGATGGCGGGAGAAGTGTTCGACATGGTGGCGTCAGGCCAGGTCGGCGTGCGGATCACCGAGCGCCGCCCGTTGGATGAGGTCGCGGACGCGCAGCGCGCCCTGGAGGGCCGGGCCACGACCGGGATCACGGTGCTGATCCCGTAGCGTCGGCGCAGCGGAGAGGGGGCCGGGGGGCTGTCTGCCCCCCAACGGGCCTGCGGCCCTCCCCCCGAGGATATTTGGACCACGTCGAACCGGGCATCGGCGCAGACGGGATGGCGGTGGCGTTCCCGTGTTCGGACGTCCCCGCGTGCCAACCCTTGTCCGCCGGGCGGCGAGGCGTATGCTGATGGGCATGGGTGATCTGGAGACACTTCCGCCGCCGGTCCTTGGCGCGCTGGCCGATCCGGTCGCGGCGCTGGTCGCGGCGCGCGCGCCGGGCGTGCTGGCGGTGATCGCGGGCACCGAAGGGCCGTCCTATCGTCCGGTCGGTGCGATGATGGCGGTGCTGCCGGACGAGGTGCGGGTCGGCACGCTGTCGTCGGGCTGCGTGGAGCGCGACATCGCGGTGCAGGCGATGCGGGCGCTGGCGGCGGGCCAGTCCAGGGTGATCCGTTACGGCCGCGGGTCGCCCTTTCTGGATATCCAGTTGCCCTGCGGCGGCGGGCTCGACATCGCGCTGATCCCTGACCCCGACCGCGACGTGCTGACGCGGCTGCGGGCGGCCGAGGCCGCGCGGCGCCCGGTGTCCCTGGCGGTGGATCTGGGAACCGGCGCGCTGGCGCTGGGCGGCATGACCGAGACCGCGCGCGATGGCGACCGGCTGACCATCGCCTGTCCGCCAGAGACGCGCTTTCTGGTGTTTGGCAAGGGCCCCGAGGCGGCGGCCTTTGCGGCACTGGTCCAGGCGTCTGGCTTCCCGGCCCTGCTTCTGTCACCCGACGCCGAGACGCTGGAAGCACCGGCCCGCGCCGGGTTGCCGACCCGTGCCCTGCCCTCGGCGCGGTTTCCCGAAGACCTTTCCCCTGACCCATGGACCGCGGTGGTGCTGTTCTTCCATGACCATGACTGGGAACCG
Organism: uncultured Rhodobacterales bacterium; assembly: GCA_964473055.1. Classification (GTDB taxonomy): domain Bacteria; phylum Pseudomonadota; class Alphaproteobacteria; order Rhodobacterales; family Rhodobacteraceae; genus UBA996. The sequence continues at coordinate 17,047 of CAYYOE010000005.1, forward strand.
CCGATCCTGGCCGAGGCCCTGCAGACGCCGGCCTTCTACATCGGGGCGCAGGGTAGCCGCCGGTCGGCCGCGCTGCGGGCGATGGAATTGCAGGCGCTGGGCGTAGGCCCCGACGGACTGGCCCGGTTGCGCGGGCCGATCGGCCTGGTGCCGTCGGCGCGCGATGCGCGCACGCTGGCGGTGTCGGTCCTGGCCGAGGTGCTGGCCGCGCGTCCAGGCGCCCCCCGTGGATAACCTGCAGACCACGCTTGCGCAGCTGTTCGAGATCGACGCGCATCCCCTTCGATCAAGCCTGGAAACCGACCGATCGCAGCTTGGGCCTGCGGTGGTGTCGCGCCTTGGCTTCGTTACCTCCGACCTGAAGCCGGTCCGTGGGTTTCTGGTCCGACCGGAGACGCAGGCACCGGTTCCGGTCATCCTCGTCCTCCACGCCCACGGCAACCGCTACCAGATCGGCGCGCGGGAAATCCTCGACGGGCGGCCTTCGCTGGTGTCGCCGGTGGGGCCGTTGCTGGCGGGACTGGGATATGCGGTCCTGTGCTTCGACATGCCGTGCTTCGGCGCGCGGGCGGACACATCGGAAGGCCCGGCGGCCAAGGCTGCGCTCTGGCGGGGTGGGTCCCTTGCGGGACAGATGCTGGGCGAGAGCCATGCCGCCCTGACCTGGGCGCTTGGGCAGGACTGGTGCGACGGGCGGGCTGCCGTCTGGGGCCTGTCGATGGGGGCAACGCTGGGCTACTGGCTGGCGGCGGTGGATGACCGGGTGGCGGCGCTGGTGCAACTGTGCTGCTTCGCCGACATCGGCCGTCTGATCGCCACCGGGGCGCACGACCTGCACGGTCCCTACCTGACCGTCCCGGGCCTGCTGCGCCTCGCCACGGCCGGCGCGATTGCAGGGCGGGTCGCACCGCGCCCGCAGTTCATCGGGTGGGGCGACGCAGACCCGTTGACCCCGCCCCACGCCACCGAACCGGCGCTGGCCGAAGCACAGGTGGCATACGGTGCAGGGCCGCTGCAGGTCTGGCGCGAGGCTGGCGGGGGCCATGCCGAGACGCCCGCCATGCGGGCGGCCTGGCTGGCGTTTCTGGCCCGCCACATCCCCGCCTGACGACTACGCCTGCCCCAGGCCGCGCAGTACCGCCCGTGCCGCCCGAAGCCCGGGCGCTTTCTCGCCGCGGCCAAGCCTGCGCATCGTGTCGGCCATTGCGGCCGCCTGCCCAGCGCGGGCGACGGGATCCGTCAGCAGGCGATCCAGGGCGTCGGCAATCGGGCCGGGGCGGCAGGCATCGCCCAGGAATTCGGGGACCGTTCGGGTCTCGGACACGAGGTTGACCAGCGTGACCGTGTCGACCCGCACCAGGCGTCGCATCAGGAACCGCGTCAGCGGCGCGAAGTCATAGGCGATGACCATGGGGGTGCCCTGCGCTGCCAGTTCCAGCGACACCGTGCCCGATGCCGCCAGCGCCACATCCGCCGCCGCGAAGGCCGCCCGCTTCAGATCTTCGGCGGGCCCCGGCGTGCCCCTGCGCGGGTCAAGGACCACCGGCCGACCGGGCCAGTCCGCCACGCCCGCCTGTACCGCATCGGCCACCGGCGCCGCGGCGGGCACGATCACACGCAGGCCGGGGTGGCGGGCGGCCAGATCGCGCAACGCCGGGCCGAAGACCGGCAGCAACCGCCGAACCTCGCCCGCCCGCGATCCGGGCAGAACCAGCACCACCTGGTCCGCATCCGGCACATGCGCCGCACGGAACGCCTGCGCCTCTTCGGGTGGGACCACGGGCTCGGCGACGACCGGGTGTCCGACAAAATCGCAGTCCATCCCGGCCGCGGTCATGTAGGGCGGTTCGAACGGCAGAAGGGCAAGCACATGGTCGATGTGCCGGGCCATCTTCGCCGCCCGCCCCGGACGCCACGCCCAGACCGATGGCGCGACGTAGTGCACGGTGCGAATGCCCGGGTTGGCCGCGCGGACCCGAGACGCCACGCGCAGACCGAATTCCGGCAGGTCGATGGTGATCAGGGCCGCAGGACATTCCTTCAGAACGTCTTGCGAGGTATTCCTGATGTGCTGCAGGAGGCTGCGATACTTCGGCAGGATTTCGGCCAGGCCCATGACCGTCAGCTCGTCCATCGGGATTCGGCTGTCCAGCCCCGCGGCGATCATGCGAGGTCCACCGATGCCCACGATCTCGACGCCCGGCGCAAGCGCCCTGAGACCCGCCATCAACGCCGCGCCAAGCCGGTCGCCCGAGGGCTCGCCCGCGATCAGGTACAGCTTCACCCCCGCACCCAGAGGAACAGACCGGCGCGGTCGCAGGCGGCGATGGTCGCGGGCAGGTCAAGCACCATGACGCCGCCCGCTTCGATCACGATTCCCGACAGGCCTGCGTTGGCGGCGCCTTCCACCGTGCCGGGGCCGATGGCGGGCAGGTCGGCGCGGCGGTCCTGCCCCGGCTTCGGTGCCTTCACCAGAACGCCGCCCTCCGCGATGGCCTGCGCCCGTGGCGGCGGCGTTGCCGGGCGCGGCGCATCCGGCCCGGTCAGCCAGTCGGCCCAGGTGTCGATCACCTCGCCCGCGGTCTCGGCCGCCCAGGTCAGCGGATCGCCCGACCGGGGTGCGGTCTGCGCCGGGGAAAGGGCCGCCAGCATCCAGTCGGTGCCGGGCGTTGCCTCGAGCGCCATCACCTGCCCCGCCCGCACCACGCAGGCCTGCCCCACATCCGCCGCCGCCATCGCGGCGATCACGGCCATTCCCCGGTCGGAATCCGCTGAAATCCCTGCCCCGGGTTGCGCCCTTGTCGGCACCCCCGGCGGTGGCAGCAGGTCGGGCCGGATATCCTGCACGGCCAGCACGCGGAACCCCGCCTCTTCCAGAACACCCATCACCGCCCGTAGCGCGGCATCATCGCCGGCCACCAGCGCGCCCATCAACCGCGTCAGGATCGGGCGCGTCGCGGCATCCACCGCAGCGGGGTCAAGCGCAGGCCGTCGGATGCCGCCCGCAAGACAGACCTCGGTCACACCCCGCGCGCGCAGGTCGGCGAGGAACGTGCCCAGCGACTCGACCCGCCAGGTCAGAACCCCGGGCCCGGTCAGGGCCGATGGCTGGCCAGCAAGTTCACAGACCAGCGCATCGGGCCGCGCTGCGCGGACCAGCCCCGGCAGCACCCCTGTCCCCGCGAAGACCGCCAGCATCGCCGCCCCCTAGTGCGGCGTCAGGAACGACCGGTCCGACGCGCCCAGCACGAAATCGACGATCTCGCGCACATAGGCGCTGTCGGTCTCGTCGCCCAGCCGCCGGGCGCGGTCAAGAAACGCCCCCTCGCCCTGCGCCAGCATCTGGTAGGCCGCCCGCAGCGCCGTGATGTCGGCCCGCGCGACGCCGCGCCGTTTCAGCCCGACCAGGTTCAGACCGTCCAACTGGCCCCGTGGCGCCTGCACCAGACCAAAGGGAATCACGTCGTTCGTCACCATCGTGACGGCGCCGATGATCGCGCCCCGCCCGATCCGCACCCATTGGTGCACACCTGACAGGCCCCCCAGGATCACGTCATCCTCGACCACGCAATGCCCGGCCAGGGCCGAGTTGTTGACCAGGATCACCCGGTTGCCCACCTGGCAGTCATGGGCCACATGCGCGCCCGCCATGATCAGGCAGTCGTCGCCCACCCGGGTCAGGCCACCGCCACCTTCGGTGCCTGTGTTGATGGTCACATGCTCGCGGATCCGGTTGCGCGCGCCGATCACCAGCCGCGTGCGTTCGCCCTTGAACTTCAGGTCCTGCGGGATCTCGCCCAGGACGGCGAAGGAGAACACCTGCGTCCCTTCCCCGATTTCGGTCGCGCCGGTGATCACGGCGTGGGATTTCACCACGACCCCCGCACCCAGCACGACCTCTGGGCCGATTACCGCCAGCGGACCGATCTCGCAGTCGGGGCCAAGCGTCGCGCCGGGCTCGACCACCGCCGATGGGTGGACGCGGGCCGTGGGATGGATGCTCATGCCGGGTCCTTCGGACGGTCCATCATCGCGGTGAACTCGGCTTCGGCGGCCAGTTCCCCCGCAACCTCGGCCACACCCGCAAACTTCCACACCTTGCCGCCGCCACGCTTCACGGTGACCTTCAGGTGCAGCACATCGCCCGGCACCACCTTGCGGCGGAACTTCACGGCATCAAGTCCCATGAAGAACACGCCCATGCCCCGGTCAGCCAGACCCTGGCTGACGCCCACCATAACAGCGGCCGTCTGTGCCATCGCTTCCACGATCAGCACCCCCGGCATCACCGGCATCCCCGGGAAATGCCCCTGGAAATGCGGCTCGTTGAAGGTGACGTTCTTGATGCCCGTGGCCGAAGTGTTGGCGACAATATCCACCACCCGGTCCACCAGCAGGAACGGATAGCGATGCGGAATGATCCGCTGGATCAGGTCAAGATCGGCGCTTTCGGTGTCGGTCATTGCGGTCCCCTCGGCCTGTCCCGGCGTTCCCTAGCAATGCACCGCGCCCTTCACAAGCGCACCACCCTATTCCGCAGGGGCAGGGTCGACAGGCGGCACGATGGCATCGAGCCCCGGCCCCTCGCCGATCACCGCATCGATCCGGGCCACGACCTCGTCGGTGATGTCGATCGCATTCGCCGCCAGAAACACCGCCCTGCGGTCGAGGATCGCCACCGCCCCGCGTTCGCCCAGAAGCTGACCCAGCGCCGGCAGGCTGTCGCGCCAGAACACGTCGCGTGCCGCCTCGCGCAGGGCCGACAGTTGGCGTGCCTTTGCGTCCTGCTCGGCCCGGATCGCAACCACCCTGGCATCGAAGGCGTCCGCACGCGCACGGAATTCCTCGGCCGGCAGGGACGGTCGCGCCTCGGTCAGTGCCAGTTCCTCGGCGGTCAGTTCGGCCTCGATCCGCCGGTTCTCGGCGGCAAGTTGCGCAGCCCGGGCCTCGATGTCGCGCGCCACCCGCTGTCCATAGGCCGAGGCGGCATAGACACGGTCCTGGTCGATCGTCAGGATCGGCGACGGCACTTCGAAGGTGTCGAATGGCAGGCCGGCTTGCGCCAGGGCCCCGTTTCCCGGCCACCAGGCCATTGCGAGCGCCAGCAAGGTGGCAAGCGCCCGCATCCGGCTAGAACCGGGTCGAGATCGTGAAATCGAATGTCTGTTCGTTGTCGTAGTCTTCCTTCTGGAGCGCGCGGGTGAAGTTGAACCGCAACGGCCCCAGCGGCGTGTCCCAGAACAGCGACACGCCCACGACCTGACGGAAATACACCCCGTCATCCACCGGGCTGCCGCCGCCAACGCCGCCATTGATGTTGTTCAGGCCCCAGACGCTGCCGATGTCATAGAACACCCCGCCCGAAATGCCGTATTCCTCGGGCAGGCCGATCGGGAAGTCGGCCTCGAACCGGGCCACGGCAAAGGTGTTGCCCCCCAGCGCATCCCCGGTCGCCAGGTCGCGCGGACCCACCCCGCGCCGGTCGAACCCGCGCAGCTGGCTGGCCGACGGGAAATACCGGTCGGTGATCCGGCTGTCGCCGTCCAGCATCGTCAGCGCGCCGCCTTCCACCGTCGCCCGCAACGTCACATCCTCGCCCAGCACCTTCGTTTCGGCCGAGGCCAGGGCGGTGGTGCGAATGAAGGAAACATCGCCAGCCGAGAATTCCTGCCCGAAGCGCATAAGGACACCGGAATTCGGGTCGAAACCACGGCGCCGCGTGTCGAAGGTGTAGGTATAGCCCAGCCCGAAGCTCAGCGCCTCGCCTTCGTCCGCCGCGATGATGGCCGAGGTCCCTGTCTGGATGTCGCGCACCTCGTCGCGCCGCGCGAAGACGCTGACCGAAAGGCGGCTGTTGTCCCCAACCGGGAAGGCCAGCGCCGGCTGGATCCCGATCGCGGTCGTGTTGTAGGGCACGAAATCGGAATCCGTGGTCTCGCGGTAGAACCCGTCGAACCGGAACTCCAGATCGCGGCCCAGAAGCGAGGGTTCGATGAAGGTCAGGCTGGCCTGCGCGTTGTCCACGCCGGTCGCCACGTCCGCCCGCACCGTCTGCCCGCGGCCCAGGAAATTGCGTTCCGTCAGGCTGACGGCAAAGGCCGCGCCCGACTGCCGGCCAAAGCTGACCCCGAACGAGAACGCGCCGGTCGGCTGTTCCTCGACGTTCACGTCGACGATCACCTGGTCTGGCGTCGATCCCGGTCGCGCCTCTACCCCCGCATTCGCGAAGAAGCCAAGCGCCCGGATCCGGGCGGCGCTTTCGCGGATCTCGCGCGGGTTGAACGGGTCGCCTTCGACCGAGGTGAACTGCCGCCTCACGACCCGGTCCAGGGTCGTGCGATTGCCGGAAATGTCGATCCGTTCCACAAAGACCCGCGGGCCGCGCACCAGCGTGAAGGCCACGTCGATCGTGCCATCGGCGGCGTTGCGGGTGATGCGCGGATCGACGCGGACGAAATCCAGCCCCTGGCGCGAGGCCGCAGCCTCCATCCGGGCGATGGTCTCGTCGAGGGCCTCGGGCGTATAGACCCGGCCGGTCCGCGCCCGCACGGCCGATTCGAAGGCCGCTGCATCCACACCGGGAACCTCGGACGCGGTGCTGATGGTGCCGAACCTGTATTGCTGCCCCTCGCGCACCTGGAAGGTCAGGAAGCTGGCGTTGCGCTCGCGCGAGAATTCCGACGCGATATCGACGACTTCGAAATCGACATACCCGCGCGAGCGGTAGAAGTCGGTCAGAAGCTGACGGTCCAGCGCCAGGCGTTCCGGCACGAAGGTATCGCGCTGGATCAGCTGGCGCAGAAGGCCCGCCTGCTTCGTGTCGATCACGCCGCGCAGGCGCCGGTCGCCGAACGCCCGGTTGCCGACAAAGCTGATGCGCTCGTTCTCGACCACGCGGCCCTCGGTCACCTCGAAGACCAGATCCACGCGGTTGTCCGGCTGACGGATGATGCGCGGCGTCACGGTCGCCGCCAGGCGGGCGCTGGCGCCATAGGCATCCGCCAGGCGGCGGGCATCGGCCTCGGCGGTGGCGGGGCTGTAGACCCTGCGCGCCTGCGACTGGAGGATCGGCAGCAGGCGATCGTCGGACAGGCGCCGGTTGCCCTCGATGTTGATGCGGTTGATCGTGGGATATTCCACCACACGGATCACCAGCGTGCCGCCCTGCGGCACGAATTCCACCGTCTCGAACAGACCGGAATTCTGCACCCGTTGCAGCGCGGCGTTCAACTCGCCCGCCGACAGGGCACGCCCGCGCTCGATGGCAGCCAGCGTCAGGATGGTGCCGGGCTCGATCCGGCCCGTGCCTTCGACGCGCACCGACGAGAACGCGAGGTTCTGTGCCAAGGATGGCGCCGGGGTGCCAACCAGAAGCGCGGCGCAGGCCGCAGATACCAGGAAACGCGCAGCGGCACCCGTGAACCCTGCGCGCCGATTACATGTGCCGCCCATCCGTCCCCACCGCCTTTTGTCGTTATCCCGGAATTACCGGGCAGCGGATGGGATGTCAAAGGCGCAGGCGTCGTGGGGAACGACTTGACCCTGTGGTCGTGGCTTTACAGCGACCCGAGCCAGGTACCGAACAGAAGCGCCCCGAACAGGATCCCGACCGACAGGATGCGGTCCCAGTTCAGTTCGAACAGAAGCGATGCCCCGCGATAGCCTTCCTGAAGCGTGCTCATGGTTCATTCCCCGTGTCGTCCGACCGAGGGAATAGCCCTGCAATGTGGCAGCTTTTGGGCGCAAACCCGCAGAAGTTGCGCTGCGGTTAGCGGCAGAAGATGTCGTTGCCGAGGGCAAAGACCATCAGCGTGCCGACCAATGCCAGCCCCACGGTCATCATTATGTTCAGCGCCCGGTCCGACGGCGGCCGCCCGGTCAGCGCCTCCCAGGCATGGAACACCAGATGCCCCCCGTCGAGAATCGGGATCGGGAACAGGTTCAGCAGGCCCACCGCCGTCGACAGCACCGCGATGAACCAGATGAAGGCGATCCACCCTTGCGCCGCCGCCGTGCCCGAGGTCTCCGCAATGCCGATGGGGCCCGAAATGTTGCAGGTGGAAATCGCGCCCACCGCCATGTGGTAGAGGCCCGACAACGAGGACCGCACGATCATCACGACCTGATCGGCGGCCATGGTCACGGCGCGGCCTGCCCCGGGCGTGACCGCCTCGGGTTCGAACAGAAGGCCGCCGGTCACGCCGATCAGCCAACGCGTCTCGAATCCGCCATCGGGCAGCGGCAGATCCCGGCGCTGGGGTGTCAGCGTCAGATCCAGCGTCTCGCCACCGCGCCAGACGGTCAGAGTCAGCGGTTCCCCATCCGAACCGCCCACCACGTCGCGCAGCATGGCGAAGCTGCCCACCTCGGTCCCGTCCACGGCAAGAATCGCGTCACCCGCCTGCATGCCTGCGTCGGCGGCGGCAGAATCGGGGTTGACGCCCCCCACCAGCGGCGGGGTCGGCCAGGGGGCGTGAACGACCAGTCGGCCGCCGTCGCGGTCCACCGTCCAGTCCAGCGAGGCCGCATGCGGCAGAGCGTCGGCGGCGGCATAAAGCTCGGCCAGCGTGCCCACGGGCTGGTCGGCCAGCGCGAGGATGCGGTCGCCCGCGCGCAGTTCCTGGACCTCGGCCGGGAAATCCGCCACGCTGGCAACTGTCAGCGGTTCCGCCGCCACGCCACGCCACAAGATCACCGCGGCAAAGACGATCAGCGACAGGATGAAGTTGAATACCGGCCCGGCCGCCACCGTCGCGGCCCGCGCCCAGAGGGGCGCGCCATGCATCGTGCGGCGGCGTTGATCCTCGGTCAGCTTCCCGAAGGTCTCGGGGTCGGCCTTGTCGGACACAGCGGAGGCATCGCCCAGGAACTTCACGTAGCCGCCGAACGGCAGCGCGGCGATCTGCCATTGCGTGCCGCGGCGGTCCTTGCGCGACCACAGCACCGGCCCGAACCCGATCGAGAACACCTCGGCGTCGATACCCGACCAGCGGCCCACGATGTAGTGGCCATATTCGTGCACGGCCACGATCACCGACAGCGCCACCACAAAGGCCGCGATGGTGTAAAGAAGGTTCCCGAATTGCGGGATCAGCCCGACAAGGTCCACGTTGTGCTGCCCTTTTTCCCTGCCTAGCCCGCCATGGCCCGGCGCCGTGCGATCGCGGCATCGGCCGCCTGACGGGCGAGATGGTCCGTGTCACCCACCCCTTCAAGGGTTATTGCGGCACGATCAAGGCCCTGCGACGACAGCGCATCCAAAGTGTCCTCGACAACCGCCGCCATGTCGGTGAACCCGATCCGGCCATCCAGGAAGGCGTCCAGCGCCCGGTCCTTTGCCGCGATGAAGGCCGCGCCGGTCAGCCCGCCCGCCCGCATCACCTCGCGCGCCAGCCGCAGCGCAGGATGCCGCGCCTCGTCGGGCGCACGGAAGGTCAACTGCCCGGCGGCGGCCAGATCAAGCCGTCCCACCGGCAGGTCGCGCCGGTCCGGCCAGTTCAGGGCAAAGCCGATGGCGTGGCGCATGTCGGGCACGCCCATATGCGCCATCAGCGCCCCGTCGCGGAACCCCACCAGCGCATGCACCAGGGATTCGGGGTGGATCAGCACCTCCACCTGCTCGGGTGCAAGACCGAAGAATTCCTTGGCTTCAATCAGTTCCAGGGCCTTGTTGAACAAGCTTGCGCTGTCGATCGTGATCCGCTGGCCCATTGCCCAGTTCGGGTGGGTGGACGCCTGCGCAGGCGTGGCCTGTGCCAGTTGCTCGATGGGCCAGTCGCGGAACGCGCCGCCCGATGCGGTCAGGATTACCCGCTCCACCGCCCCCCGGTCCTCGCCCGTCAGCGCCTGGAACACCGCCGAGTGTTCGCTGTCCACCGGCAGGATCGTCGCCCCGGACCGCGCCGCCGTCGCCAGCACCAGGGGCCCTGCGCAAACCAGGCTTTCCTTGTTGGCCAGCGCCAGCACCGCGCCCTGTTCCAGGGCCGCCAGTCCCGGCGCCAGCCCTGCCGCGCCGACGATGCCCGACATGGCCCAGTCCGCGGGCCGCGCCGCAGCCTCGCGGATTGCGGCATCGCCCGCAGCGGCCTCGACACCCGACCCCGCCAGCCGCGCGCGCAGTTCGTCCAGCAGCGCGGGGTCGGCCGTCACCGCAACCTCGGCACGCAGTCGGCGCGCGTCGCTGGCCAGTTGCGCCACTTTGCGTCCGCCCGTCAGCGCGACGACGTGAAACCTGTCGGGCGACCGCGCGATCAGGTCTATCGTGGATTGCCCGATGGACCCGGTGGCCCCGAAGATCGACACGCGCCGCATGGGTCAGAACTTGACCTCGGGAACGTCCACGATCAAGGCCGTCAGCATCATGAACAGCGTGGCGCCGATCAGGCCATCGAACCGGTCCATCAGGCCGCCGTGCCCGGGGATCAGCGACGAGGAATCCTTCACGCCCACATGCCGTTTCAGCGCGCTTTCCGCGATATCGCCCATCTGGCTGGCAAAGGCCGTCAGCATCGAGATCCAGATCAGATCGCTGCCCGCGCGGGTGAAGGTCAGGAACGCCGCGCCCAGGGCACCCGCAGCCAGCCAGCCCGCCACGATCCCCGCCCATGTCTTCTTGGGGCTGATCGCCGGCCAGAACTTTCGCCCGCCGATCATCTTGCCGCCAAAATATCCCATGATGTCAGTCACGACGACGACGAAAACCAGCCAGAACAGCCAGACCATTCCGTGCAGGTCGCGAAACTCGACCAGGCTCCAGCCGGTGATCAGGATCGCCAGCGCGAAGGCCAGGAACAACGGGCGGCGCGCGCCTTGAACCAGCGTCAACAGCAACGCGGCCGCGACAACGATCGCCGCGCCGGTGACAAGCGGCGCAAGCCAGCCCGCCAGCACCGCCACCCCGGCCGCCACGCCCATAGCCACGGCCCGTGGCGCGGCCTCGGGCAGAGCCGCCATGCGCGTCAGTTCCCAGATCATCAGACCGGTCGCCACGGCCGCCAGCGCCGCGAACCACGGCCCGCCTGCCAGCATGAGGCCGACCCCAAGCACGACCATCGCCGCACCGGAGATGATCCTTGCCCTGAGGTCCGACCACTTGCCGGAGGTTCCTGAAGTCATCCCAGAATGGCGCCGAAGCGTCGCTCGCGCACGCCATAGCGGCGCAGCACCGATTCGAACTGCGCTGCCGTGAAATCCGGCCACAGCGTGTCGACGAACTCGTACTCCGAATAGGCCGACTGCCAGAGCAGGAAGTTCGATATCCGCGCCTCGCCGCTGGTGCGGATCACCAGATCGGGGTCGGGCAGCACGCAGGTGTCGAGGAACCGTGCCAGGGTCTGTTCATCCACGGTTTCCGGGTCGATCCGGCCCGCCGCGACCTCTCGCGCCAGTCGCTGGGTCGCCCGCGCCACCTCGTCGCGGCCGCCATAGTTCAGCGCGATGGTCAGGTGCACCAGGTCGTTGCCCTCGGTCAGCTTCTCGAGTTCGTCCATCATCCGAACCAGCGTCCGGTCCAGCCTCACCCGGTCGCCGATGAAGCGCACGCGCACCCGGTCGCGTACCAGCGCCTCGGTCTCGCGCAGGATATAGCGGCGGAACAGCGACATCAGGCCCGACACCTCGGCCTGGGTCCGTTTCCAGTTCTCGGTCGAAAAGGCAAATATCGTCAGATACCTGACCCCGTTCTCGGGGCAGGCCGCGACGATCTCGCGCACCCGGCGCGCACCGGCCTGGTGGCCGAACAGCCGTGGCTTGCCGCGCGCCTGCGCCCAGCGCCCGTTGCCATCCATGATGATCGCCACATGGGCGGGGCCTTGGCCCGGTTCCTTCGCCATGTCCCGTCCCTCGTGCGCAGGGTCTTCAGACCTGCATGATTTCCTGCTGCTTTGATTCCAGCGCCTTGTCCACGGCGGCGATGTGCCGGTCGGTCAGCGTCTGGATCTCGTCCGACCACAGCTTCTGGTCATCCTCGCCCATGCCGGCGACCTTGGCCTTCTTCACCATGTCCATTCCGTCGCGGCGCACGTTGCGGATCGCCACGCGCGCGTTCTCGGCATAGGTCGCGGCCACGCGCGTCAGTTCGCGGCGGCGTTCCTCGTTCAGTTCGGGGATCGGCAGGCGGATGATCGTACCGTCCACAACTGGGTTGATCCCCAGCCCCGAATCCCGCAGCGCCTTTTCCACCTTCGACACCAGGGCCTTGTCCCAGATGTTGATGGTGATCATCCGGGGCTCGGGCACGTTCACCGTGCCCAGCTGGTTGATCGGCGTCAGCTGCCCGTAGGCATCGACCTGCACGGGTTCCAGCATCGAGGCCGAAGCGCGGCCGGTCCGCAGGCTCAGGAATTCCGACTTCAGCGCGGCCATCGCCCCATCCATGCGACGCGACAGGTCGTCGATGTCGATATCCAGATCTTCCTCGGCCATCACCCTAGCCCCTCGCGGTTTCTTCTTCGTTACCCGCGCCCTGTCATCGCCATCGGTTGTGGCAACAATCAGGCCCGGGCGCGGCGATCTATAGCCTTAACCGTGAACGATTGTATAGGTGCCCTGCCCCGCCAGGATACCCCGGAACCCGCCCGGTTCATCCAGCGAGAACACGATGATCGGCAGGTCGTTGTCGCGCGCCAGCGCGATCGCCGTGGCATCCATGACGCCCAGGTTCTTCTTCAGCACCTCGTCATAGGTGATGCGGTCATAGCGGTGGGCATCTGCGTGCTTCTTGGGATCGCGGTCATAGACGCCATCCACCTTCGTTCCCTTGAAGATCGCCTCGCAAGCCATTTCATTCGCGCGCAACGTTGCCGCCGTATCGGTGGTGAAATACGGATTTCCGGTGCCGGCCGCGAAGATGCAGACCCGCTTCTTCTCCAGGTGCCGCACGGCGCGGCGCCGGATGTAGGGCTCGCAGACCTGGTCCATGGGAATGGCGGAAATTACGCGGGTAAACACGCCGATGCCTTCCAGCGCCGACTGCATCGCCAGCGCGTTCATCACGGTCGCCAGCATTCCCATGTAGTCGGCCGTCGTGCGTTCCATCCCCTGCGCCGACCCGGCAAGCCCGCGAAAGATGTTGCCGCCGCCGATCACCAGACAGATCTCGACGCCCAAGTCATGTACGCTTTTCACCTCTTCGGCGATGCGGCGCACGGTGGGCGGGTGCAGGCCATAGCCCTGGTCGCCCATCAGCGCCTCGCCCGAGATCTTCAGCATCACGCGGCGATAGCTGACCGGTGGCGCCGTCGCCGTTCCTTGCGAGGGGGCGGTCACGGCATCGGGGGCGGGGTCGCCGGGGCTTGCGTCCTGCATGGGGTCCTTTTCCGGCCGGGCTTGCGAATGGCCGGCAACCTGTCGGAAAACGCGACCTGGATCAATGCGGAAAGGCTGCGACATGGCGGCGATTGACGGGATCGGCCGCGATCTGCCCATTCTGATCGCCGGGCCAACGGCCAGCGGCAAGTCCGCGCTCGCACTGGAGATTGCGTCGCGGTTCGGCGGGGTGATCGTGAACGCCGATGCCCTGCAGGTGTACGGCAACTGGCGAATCCTCACAGCCCGGCCCGACGCGGACGAACTCGCTCGGGCCCCGCACCGGCTGTATGGGCACCTCGATGCCGATGCCGCCTATTCCGTCGGCCACTGGCTGCGTGACGTCGCGCCGTTGCTTGCGGGGCCCGAGCGGCCGATCGTTGTCGGGGGGACCGGCCTGTATCTGTCGGCGCTGACCGAAGGCCTTGCCGAGATCCCGCCCATCCCACCAGAGATCCGGACAGAGGCCGATGCCAGGCTTGCGGAACAGGGGCTTGGCACGCTGCTTGCCGATCTCGACGCCGAGACGGCGGCGCGGATCGACACCCGCAATCCGGCCCGGGTGCAGCGCGCCTGGGAAGTCCTTCATGCCACAGGACGCGGCCTGGCCCACTGGCAGCGCAGGACGCCACCGCCCCTGCTGCCCCTGTCGCGCGCCCAGGCGCTGCGCCTCGAGGTGCCGCGCGATGTGCTGGCCGACCGGATTGCACGTCGGTTCGACTGGATGCTGGCAAACGGTGTCCTGGCCGAGGTCCAGGCGAACCTGCCAGACTGGAATTCACGGCGCGCGTCGTCCCGCGCAATCGGGGCGACCGAACTGATTGCGCATCTGCGTGGTGAGGCCTCGCTGGATGAGGCCCGCGAAGCCGCCATAATTGCGACACGGCAATATGCAAAGCGCCAACGGACCTGGTTTCGCGCCAGAATGGGCGATTGGAGGACGGCAACTCTCCCCTAGGGCGAGTTCCGGGCTTCACAGCCTGCACGGACGGCGCTAACGTGGGCTTGACGAGGGATGCTGGAATGACCGTCCGAACTGCCCTGCTGCCTGCTGGTGACGCGTGCCGGGTTGTCCCGCTCGCGCGGCTTGCCCATGGCGGCCGCTGGCGGACCGAGGCGATGCGCAGCTACGGCCAGCCCGTGCTGCTCTGGTTCACCCGGGGCCAGGGCAGGATCACCGCCGCCGGGGTGACCCACGGGTATGGCGCGCACAATGCCGTCTGGCTGCCGACGGGAACGATGCACGGGTTCGACGTGTCCGCGCAGGTCTATGGGTCGGCCGTTTTCCTGCCCCCAAACACCGCCGACTCCCTGCCGCCCGATCCGGTGCACCTGCGCCTGCGCGATGGGCAACGGCAGGCCGAGCTGACCGGGCTGATCGACTCGCTGGCGCGCGAACTGCAGTCGGATGCCGCGGGGCATGAGCGGGCGGTGCACCTGCATGCGGGACTTCTGGCGGTCTGGCTGGAACGTCAGATCGCGTTGCAGACCGCGGGCGAGGCCCGAACGCCCGCAAGCCGTCGCCTGGTGGCGGCGTTCACATCGCTTGTCGAGAACGATTTCGCCTCCGGCCGCGGGGTCAGCCACTATGCCCGGGAACTGGGTGTGACCTCCACGCATCTGTCGCGGGCCTGCCGCCAGTGCAGCGGGCGACCGGCCTCCAAGATCCTGGCTGATCGCATTGCCTTCGAGGCCCGCCGGCTGCTCCTCGAGACCGAGCTTCCGGTGGCGGAAATCGGTCGTCGCCTCGGGTTCCGGTCGCCGGCCTACTTTACCCGCGCCTTCCACCGCGACACCGGGAAAAGCCCAAGCGAATTCCGCAAGGACGGGTAACGCGGGCCGCCCCCGTTCCGCGTCGACCGGCATCGACGGGTTCGCCCCGGTCCGGTGGCCCGGACAGACGGCATTCACCGACGGATGGCAGAGTCTGCGAACAGGCGCACCCGGGCCCGTCGGCGCTCAGTGCACCTGGCCCTGAACGGTGGCCGTCAGGTCGTTCAGGGTGAAGGGTTTGGGCAGGAACACCGAGTTCGGGATCCTGGCCTGGTCCTCGGCGAAGTGGTCCTCCGCGTAGCCCGACACGAAGACGACCTTGACACCCGGGCGGGTCTCCAGGGCCTTCTGCACCCAGGTCGGACCGTCCATGCCGGGCATGATGACATCGGTCACGAAGATGTCGACGTTCAGATCAGGGTCGTTCAGGGCCTCCAGCGCCTGTTCCGCATTCTCGGCCTCGATCACCGTATAGCCCCGCATCCGCAAGGCGCGCGAGGCGAAGGCCCGCACCGGGGCCTCGTCCTCGACCAGAAGGACAACGCCACTGCCGTCGCGCCCCGCAGGCCGCGGCCGCGCGGGGATCGGGTCCGGCGCCACGGGTTCGATCACCTCGGAGACCGGGAAATACAGGGTAAAGCAGCTGCCACTGCCCGGCACACTGTCGACGAAGATGAAGCCGCCGGTCTGCTTGACGATGCCATAGGCGGTCGACAGACCTAGACCTGTCCCCTCGCCGACCCGCTTCGTCGTGTAGAAGGGCTCGAATATCTTGTCGATCCTGTCCGGGGGGATGCCGCTGCCCTGGTCGCTGACCCGCACAACCATGTAGTCGCCGGGTGGAACGCGCGCGCGGTCCCGCACGAGAGGGTCCTCCAGCACGACATGCTCGGTCTCGACGGTGATCACACCGCCATCCTTCATCGCGTCGCGGGCATTCACCACGAGGTTCATGAACACCTGCTCCAGCTGCCGCCGGTCCGCCCGGATCGACGCGACCTCGGAATCATGGGCCAGCGACAGGGTCACCTTCTCGCCCACCAGACGGTTCAGCAGATGCGTCAGGTCGGACAGCAGGTCACGCAGGTCCAGAACCTCCAGAACCTGGCTCTGCTTGCGCGAGAACGCCAGCAGCTGGCCCACCAGGCTGGCCGCCCGGTTGGCGTTCTGGTGAATCTGCACCAGGTCGGCATATTCCGGATCGCCACTGTCATGGCGCAGCAAGAGAAGGTCGCAATGCCCTGAAATTGCTGTCAGAAGATTGTTGAAATCATGCGCCACCCCGCCCGCGAGCTGGCCGATCGCCTGCATCTTCTGGCTTTGGACGAACTTCGCTTCCAGGGTCTTCAACTCGGTCGCGTCCGTCAGCAGCGCCACCAGCATCGGCGCGCCGTTGTCGACGACGCGCGACAGCGTCACCTGCAGATAGGTTTCGGTCTGGGTGTTCAGCGCGCGCAGCACCTCGGGCTGCATCAGCCCGCGGCCTTCGAACGCGTCGGCCAGCCAATCCGCCACGCCCCTGCCGGGACCGTCCAGCAGACGCGCCATCGTCAGGCCGTCCACGTCACGCACCGCAAACAGATCGCGGGCCAGTCGATTCGCCGCTGCCACCTCGCCCCCCGGACGGATCATCAGGGCGGGCACCGGCAACCCCTCGAAAAGTGCGCCGTGGTCGCCCGCGCCTTCCTCGTTCATCTGGAGGAAATAGTACTCTGTCCGACCGGCCGTCGCCTCGACGGGGACGATCCGCATGTGCAACGGGCCGTCGCGCGCCGTGATCCGGTGCACCGCCCCCGACTTGACCGGCGGGTCCAGGATGACCCGGTCCAGCGTGCTGGGGCGCTGTCCCAGAAGCCGTCGCATCGCCTCGTTGACGAAGAGGACCGTGCCGGACTTCGACGCCGTCAGCATGGGCAGGCTCGCCGCCTCACCCGAGCGACCCGGACCACGATCGCCCGTCTCCTCGAGCCGCCAGACAAAATGCCCGTCGTCCATCCGGTGGACGGCAATCCGAAGGTGGCCACGACGGGTCACCACGTCTTCCAGTGCATTGCCGCGCGCCAAGGCCGTGTTCTGAAGGCGGTAGAGCACCGCCGAAGGCGACGCGAAAAGATCGCCGAGCGCGCCGCCAAGGGTCTGGGCCGTGCGGGCATGAAACCGGTCGTGCGCGCTGCGGTTCGACCAGATCAGTTCGCCGTCGGCATCGGTGGCAAAGACGGGCGCCGCATCGTGTTCGCACAGCGAGACAAGTGTCGCCCGACGCTGCGCCAGCTGACTGCGCGCCGCAGCCGCCAGCACACGCAGCAACGCCGCAAGCGCCAGCAAGGCGCACCCCCCTGTCAGGAACGGAAGCGCGCCAAGGGGTGTCGGCATGAGAAAGGCAGCCCCGATCAGGGGAAGGCCCGCAACGGCAACCATCGGCGCCCGATGCGCCAGCGCAGAGGCCGTGTCCATCAGCCCGCGCGACGTCTGCCCCTCCGCTCCCACACCATTCCCCCGGCTGCGATTCGTTCCACCCGCATTGCAGGCGATATTCCTTAATCGCAGTTTAACCGCCGAATTCACGCAAAGGTAGCACAACACACGTCAAGGGCGAGAAAGGCAGGCAAGGTAGAACCCGTCGCCCCCCTCCAGCGGCGACCAGCGCCGCTGCAGCGCCACCTTCCATTCCGCATTGCGCGCGCGGAATGCCGCAACACGGGCGCGGTTCTCGTCGTCGAAAAGCGAGCAGGTGACATGGGCAAGCGTGCCGCCGTCCGCAACCAGCCCCGCCGCGGCATCCAGAATGCCATCCTGCAACCGCGTCAGCCGCGCAAGGTCCGCCGCGCTCGACCGCCAGCGCGCGTCGGGACTGCGGCGCCAGGCGCCACTTCCGGAACAGGGCACGTCGCAAAGGACCAGATCGAATGGCGCCAGTCGGGGCAGGTCATCGGTCGCTGCCATGGTCACCCGCACCCCCGAACGGTCGGCGCGGGCGGGAAGATCGGCCATCCGGCGCGGATCGGCATCGTGGGCGACAACCGTCACGTCGGCCCGTGCCAGCATCGCCAGCGTCTTGCCGCCGCCACCGGCGCAATAGTCGAGCACCCGCGCGCCGGGCCGAAGCGGAAGTGCCGCAACCACCGCCTGGCTTGCCGCATCCTGCACCTCCACCAGGCCCTCCAGATAGGCGCGGGATCGTTGGACCGCCCGCGCGCCCTGCTGCACTTCCAGCGCCGTATCGACGAGCGGATGTGGCGACGCCAGTATGGCGTCCTCGGCCAGCCGCGCGATGGCTTCTTGCGGCGAGACCCTGCGCAGGTTCGCCCGCACGAACAGCGGCGCACGGTGGCGCAGGGCCTCGGCGATGGCGGGGGCGTCGGCGCCCCAATCCGACCGAAGCCGCGCCAGCGCCCAGTCGGGCAGGTCCGCCGCCGCCTCCGGCGTCAACGCGGGCGGCGCGGCAAGCCTGTGGCGTTCCACGTCGGACAGGGGCGCAGGCCCGTGCCGCGACCCGTCGAACAGGGCTTCGGCCCGCATCACTGCCCCCTGCCCCTGATCCGCGATCATGCCCAGCATCAACCCGCGCCCGGTCTCGGCCCCGCCCAGCACTGCCAGGCTGCGCCGACGCCGCAACGCGTCGAAAACGAGGTCGCGCAGCGCCGCCCGGTCCCCCGATCCGGCAAACCGGCTGGCGCGCGCCCAGCCGGTCAGAACCTTTTCGGCGGCCTCGCCCGCAAGAATGCGGTCGAGTGTCTCGATGGCGGCGCTGATGCGGGCGGCGGGGGTCATGGCAGGACGTTCACCAGGGGCACGGGGACAGGGCGACCATGTCCGCCGTCCCAAACGCAGCGTCAAGAAAGTTCGACGGCCACCGGGAATCTCGCGGCGCCCCCTGCGTCATCCTGCCATCGGGAGCGATCGCCCCGTCCACGGGAAAGGACCCCTA
>CAYYOE010000006.1:0-14689 GCA_964473055.1 uncultured Rhodobacterales bacterium
CGGAGCCACCGCCACCGCCGGAACCACCGCCACCGCCGGAACCGCCGTCACCGCCAGAGCCGCCGTCACCGCCGTCGGAGCCGGAACCACCGTCGGACCCGTCACCGCCGTCACCTTCGTCGGAGCCGTCGCCGTTGTCGGAGCCGTCGCCGTTGCTGGAACCGTCGCCGTTGTCCTCACCACCGCCACCGCCGGAACCGCCGCTACCGCTGCCGCCTGACCCGCCACCAGTGCCTGGGCTCGGACCGTCATTGAACGGATTCTCGGGAGGCACGAAGCCCTGGGGTGGCTGCGACGGTGCATCGACCGGGCCAACATCGACAACCGGTGCGGGCACGGGTGTTGGCGGGGGCGGAGCAGGAGGTGCTGGAACGGGTGCCGGTGCGGGCGGCGGCTCGGGCGTGGGCTCGGCCTGGGCAGGTCCATCCCTGTCGACGGTCTCGGCGCCGGGGGGAATCCGCACCACGGCGGCCGGATCTACCGCGTAGATGGCGACTTCCGCGCCCGGGGGCAGACCGGTCAGCGGGACCTGGAAGGTCAGCTGATCGCCGACCTGCCCGAGAACGCGCGCCCTCGTTCGGCCCTGCGTATGCGCCAGAACGATCCCGGGCGTGCCATCGGAGAAGTTGAACTCAACGCCCGCAGCGTTGATGGTAACGATCGCACCGGGCGCAATGCAATTCTGCGCCCAAAGGACGCCGGGTGTTAGGCAGGCTGCAATCGCCAGCGCGGAAACCCGGCATCTCATCATTACGGAAGACCTACACTTTCAATCACGTCGGGAACCGCCCGAAGCCGGGCCGCCAGTTCGGTAAGATCAGCCGAGGCACCGGCCTCGACCCGGTAGAGCCCAATCGACGTCGGACCAGCAACGATGCCGAGGCGCAGTTCGCGCAACAGTGCAGCGATCTGGGCTTCGGTCGCGTCGGGTCTGAAAGCCACCGTCAGGACCGGGCCCTGAACCGCGACCACATCACCGCCGGAGGCGAGCTGGTAGGGCGCGGTATCAGTCTGCGAGAACCAGCCGACGCCAAGAGCGAACACACCCGCCACCACCGCCGCGGCAAGAACCGACGGGAAAGGCGACGTCCGCCGACGTTCCGGGTTACCCCGAACGGAATCAACAAGGTGCCGATCCGCCATGCGATCAATGTCGCGCATGAGCCGGGCACGACCGAACGCACCGGGCGAACGCTCGGCTTCCTGCGCCTGCATTGCAGAACGCAGCCGGTTCAAGGCGACCGCCTCTTCACGCAGCCGGCTGTCCTCGTTCAGTCCTCGCTCCACTCGGGCGCGCTCCTCGGCGGTCAGGCTGCCGTTGACGTAGAACGGCAGAAGTTCCCTCATATTAACCATTTCCGCGACCATTTAAAGGCTTCCTTTACCGACGCGCCCCGCGAGGCAGTGCATCAAGAGTTGTTTGGCATGGAACACACGGGTCTTGACCGTGCCCTCCGGAACGTCCGTGATCTGGCTGATCTCCCGGTAGGAAAGATCGTCGAAGAAGGCGAGTTCGATGGCCGCCCGATGATCCGGCTTCAACCCATCGAGACAAGCCCGCAGATGCTGCCCCTGCTCGACCGCGATCATGCAGGCCTCGCTGTTCGGGCTGTCATCCTCGGTGTCCGGAAGGGTGTCGGAGTAGTCCACCCGCGCCGACCGGCGATGCACATCCATGGCTTTTCTATAGGCAATTCCGAACACCCACGTCTTGACCGAAGATCGCCCCTCGAACCGGGATGCATTGTTCCACAGCTCCAGAAACACCTCATGCGATACGTCGGCGGCCTCGAAGGGATCGTTCAATCTTGAGCGAAGAAATCTGAAAAGCGGCCCCTCAAGCGAGTCATACAGCGCCGCAAATGCCGCCTTGTCCTTCTGCGCGGTGCGACGCAGCAGATGGGCGAGGTCCGCCTCGGAAATGGGTTGCCGCAAGTTCACCGGGCGGTCTGCCGTTATGAGGTCATGGTCGAGCTTCATGGTTAACGCGTAAGAGACGATTTCGGCAAGGAAAAGGCATCCTAGCGGCAGATGTGGACAATCCGTCTGGATTCAGGCAGTTGTCCGCGAGGCGTCACAGATGGGCAGGTCGGCCGGATCGGGCGCCATTGACGGCAGGTGTTTTCAGGTTCCGGGACGTTTCACGATGCGTAGATCGTCAGGATTTCGGTTGTTCGTGGTCGGTGTTCTGGCCCTGCTGATGTATGTTCCGCTGTTCCTCGTCGGCTCGATCGTCGACTCGCGCGCGAGCTACAACCGCCAGACCATCGCGGAAGTCGGACGCGAATGGGGTGGACCGCAGACGCTGGTGGGTCCAGTTCTGGTGATCCCGGTCGAAGGCCCGCGCGAGGTTCAGGAAGCACGCGAGATCGAGGACGCCGCCACGGGCGAGCGTCGGGTCGAGCGGACCACACGCACGGTAATCGTGCCGCAGGCACCGATCCATGTCCTGCCCGAGACGCTGGACATGCAGATCGACACGGCAACCGAGGAGCGTCGGCGAGGGATCTTCGTCGCGCCGGTCTATCGGGCCGAGATAACCGCCGCCTTCGGGTTTTCGCCAGAGGACGCGACGGCGCTTCTGGACGGGGGCGAAGTGGCGCTTTGGGACCGGGCAGAGGTTCGGCTTCAACTGTCGTCGAACGCCGCGCTGCGGGGCGAGACAACCCTCGCGCGTGACGCTGCGGCGCTCGTGCTGGAACCCCGCGCCGACGGCACCCAGGGTGTCTTTGCCGCCGTGGGCGATCCGAGGGAAGGTGGCACATATCGCCTGCGGATGGGTCTGAACGGCGCGCAACAGATCTTTGCCACACCCGTGGCACGGCAGACCGTCGTGCGGATCGGCAGCGACTGGCCTCATCCAAGCTTTTCCGGCGCCTTCCTTCCGGACGGGTCGGACATCGGGCCCGAGGGCTTCGAGGCGCGCTGGACGATCCCCTACCTCGCCCGGGCGGTGCCGCACCTCTCGCGCAACGATTTCTCGCACGAATTGGAGCGGCTGGCCTTCGGCGTGCGGTTCTTCCAACCCAACGACTTCTATCAGAAGGCCTGGCGCGCGGCGAACTATGGGCTTCTGTTCCTTGGTTTGACGTTCCTTACGGTTTTCCTGATCGAGAGCCGCTCGTCGCGGCCGGCGCATCCCGTGCAGTACATCCTGATCGGACTGGCGCAGGCGGTCTTCGTGCTGCTGATGGTTGCCTATGCCGAGCAGATTGGCTTTGGCCCTGCCTACCTGATATCGGCCGCCGCGACAGTGGGGTTGCTGACGCTCTATGCCCTGCTTGCGCTGCGGCTGGGGATGCGGGCGCTGGTGTTGGGGGTCTTGCTCTCGATCCTATACGGCGTGTTGTACCTGATCCTGGAAAGCACCGACTACGCGCTGCTGGCCGGGGCCACCCTCAGCTTCCTCGCGTTGGCAGCAACCATGTGGGCCACACGCAACGAGGACTGGTATGGCCCCGACAAGGCGGCGGAGACAGGCGCGCCGACGGAGTCCAGCGGGTTCTGGGGCCAGCGGCGGCGGGGGGTTGCCGACACGCCTTCCCCCGCGGCGTCCGCGAGCAACCAACCGGACCGCGCCGACTGAAGCGCCTCAAGCAAAGGCGGCCTCCAGCGCGATCTCGACCATGTCGGCGAAACTGCGTTCGCGATCTTCGGCAGGCAAGGCCGCGCCGGTGATGAGGTGGTCGCTGACCGTAAGGATCGACAGGGCCCTGACCCGGTGCCGTGCGGCAAGAATGTAGAGTTCCGCGGTTTCCATCTCGACCGCGAGTACCCGATGTCGCGTCAGGATTTCGGTAAGGTCGGGGCGTTCGTCGTAGAAGGTATCGGAGGAGTAGATCCCACCCACGTGAACGCACGTTCCGCGCGCCCGTGCCGCCGCCACCGATGCTGCGAGCAGGTCGAAGTCCGGGTGGGGGGCGTAGTTCAGTTCACGGAAGAACGAGGAGGACGGGGTCGAGATCGCGCTGGCCGTCATTGCGATCACCACGTCACGAATCGCGATGTCGGGCTGCATGGCACCCGTCGACCCGATACGGATCAGTGTCTTCGCCCCGTAGTCTCGAATCAGTTCGCCGGCGTAGATCGACATCGACGGCATTCCCATGCCCGACCCATGGATCGTCACCCTGTGTCCACGCCACATGCCGGTGAAACCGAGCATCCCGCGCACACGATTGACGCAGACCACGTCATCCAGAAACCGGCCCGCCGCCCATTCGGCACGCAAGGGGTCGCCTGGCATCAGAACCGTGTCTGCGATCTCGCCCGGTTGCGCACCGATATGGAAAGTCATGCCTGTGGTCCTTGTGCTGGCCCTTGTCAGCGCGTGTATTTCACGAAGGGCGTGACCTTGGCCACCTGATCGTACAGGCGACGCGCCGGGTGGTTGAAGTCCTGGGTCAGCCAGTAGACCGACGGCGTACCTCGCCGGTCGGCTTCGGCATAAACAGCCTCGATCAGCGCGCGACCTACCCCCATGCCGCGCGCATCGCGGTCAACGAAGAGATCCTGCAGGTAACAGACATCCTCGATACGCCAGTTGTGTGCATGCCAAATCGCATGCACGAGCCCGACCGGGCGGTCGCCGGTTTGCGCAATCCAGCAGTGGTGGTGTGTGCAGGCCGGGTCCAGATTGCGCAAGAATGTTTCGCGATAGATAGGCTCAGAAACCGCAGTCTCATAAAAGCCGAGGTAATCGGACCATAAGCGCCGCCAGCCTTCCTCGTCAGCACGAACCAAAGGGCGAACAGTGACGGACCTTCCCGGCCCATCGCCAGGTGATCCAGTCACCATTCTACCCGGTCCGATGCTCAGATCGCGAAATCGGCGAGCGATTTCCCGCCAGCCAGTCCTTCCTTGATCCATCCGGGCTGCCGGCCCCGGCCAGTCCAAGTCTGGGAGGGATCGGCGGGGTTGCAGTATTTCGCAATACCCGATTTCCCGGCTGCCCCCTTGCGACCGCGCGATTTCGGCGCCGAGGTTCCCCCCAGCACTTCCTCGACCGTGAAACCGTGTTCCTTGGCCACAGCGGCAATCGCCTTCATCGCCTCTGCCTTCTTGCGGGCCTCCAGCGTCTCAAGCGCCTTGTCGACATCTGCGCGCAACTTTTCCAGGTCGGCTCGCGACATGGAATTCAGATCCTTGGACATTCAATACACTCCGTTCGTGCCGTTGTGGCAATAGCCATACCATTGCCCGAAGGGCAGCATACGGCCGCACTGCAGGAATGCAATGCCGGCGCGAAACTGTGTAGTCGGGCAAGACGGCCGAGCTATTCCGCAGCGGCCACAGAAGGATCGGCCAACGCGATAATGTCCCCCATTATCGCGTTCATCTCATAGTCCTTGGGGGTGTAGATGGCCGAAACGCCGATTTCGCGAAGACGTCGCATGTCGTCTTCCGGAATGATCCCGCCGGCCACCACCGGCAGATCGCCGAGGCCAACCGCGCGCAGGCGCGCCATCAGATCCTCGATCAGCGCCATGTGCGACCCGGAGAGGATCGACAGACCAAGGACGTGCGGGCACTCTTCGACCACCTGGGCGACAATCTCTTCCGGGGTCAGACGTATCCCGGCATAGGAAATGTCCATCCCACAGTCGCGCGCGCGCGCAACGATCTGTTCAGCCCCGTTGGAATGACCGTCGAGACCCGGCTTGCCCATGAGGAACTTGAGCCGCCGCCCGAGCCGGGCCGAGACCGCATCGACGGCAGTGCGCAATTCGTCCAGTCCTTCCGTGCGGTTGGACGGATTGCGCGAGACGCCGGTGGGCGCGCGATACTGGCCGAAGACCTCGCGGATCACCGCGCCCCATTCGCCGGTTGTCGCACCAGCCTTTGCAGCCGCGATCGAAGGGGGCATCAGGTTCGCGTCACTCGTTGCGGCGTTGCGCAGATTGGCAAGGGCAAGCTCGACGGCCTGATTGTCCCGCACTTGCCGCCAGGCGTGAAGGCGCGCGATCTGGTCGGCCTCGGCCTCGGCGTCGGCAACCATGATGGCATCCTCGCCGGACGTCAGGGGCGATGGCTCGCCGGCCTGCCACCGGTTGACGCCCACGACCACGGTTTGTCCCGTTTCGATTTGCGAAATCCGCTCGGCATTCGCTTCGACGAGACGCGCCTTCATGTACTCGATCGCTGCAACGGCACCGCCCATAGCATCGATGTGGGCAAGTTCCGCGCGGGCGCCGTCCTTCAATTCCTCGACCTTCGCCGCGATGGCAGGATTGCCGTCGAAGATATCCTCGTATTCCAGAAGGTCGGTTTCGTAAGCCAGAATCTGCTGCATACGCAGCGACCATTGCTGGTCCCAGGGACGCGGCAGGCCCAGCGCTTCGTTCCATGCAGGCAGTTGCACGGCCCGTGCACGTGCCTTCTTCGACAGCGTCACTGCAAGCATTTCCAGGAGAATGCGGTAGACATTGTTCTCGGGCTGCTGCTCGGTCAGGCCAAGCGAGTTTACCTGAACGCCATAACGAAAACGGCGGAACCTCGGATCTGCGACACCATAACGTTCCTCGCAGATCTCGTCCCACAGTTCAACGAAAGCGCGCATCTTGCACATTTCGGTCACGAAGCGGATACCCGCATTCACGAAGAACGAGATCCGGCCGACCATCTCGGGAAATTGCCTGACAGGCACCTTGCCCTTCAGATCGTCGAGCACCGCGCAGGCCGTGGCCAGTGCAAAAGCCAGTTCCTGTTCGGGCGTCGCCCCGGCTTCCTGCAGATGATACGAGCACACGTTCATCGGGTTCCATTTCGGCAGGTGTTCCCGCGTGTAGGCGGCGACGTCCGTGATCATTCGCAGCGAAGGTTGCGGCGGGCAGATATAGGTACCTCGGCTCAGGTACTCCTTGATGATGTCGTTCTGGACCGTGCCCTGGAGCGCTGTGATATCTGCCCCCTGTTCCTCGGCAACGGCCACATAAAGCGCCAACAGCCACGGTGCGGTGGCGTTGATCGTCATCGAAGTGTTCATCTGGTCGAGCGGGATATCGGCAAACAACGTGCGCATGTCGCCAAGGTGGGCCACAGGCACACCGACCTTGCCCACCTCGCCGCGGGCCAGCACATGGTCGCTATCATAGCCGGTCTGGGTCGGCAGGTCGAAGGCCACCGAAAGCCCGGTCTGCCCTTTGGCGAGGTTGCCGCGATACAAGGCGTTCGATGCAGCGGCCGTGGAGTGCCCTGCATAGGTACGGAACAGCCAGGGACCGCTCTTTCCCTTGGCGTCCTTCTTGGTCTCGGTCATGGCAGCCTCGCATGCACTGGCGCAACAATATTTCTTGCAGACAGGTATGCGCGACACGACCTGACCCTGTCAATTCGCCGCGCTGCGGCGTGACGTATCGAGCGTACGAAGATGGACGGCGCGCGCGGTTCCTGAAATGGTGCATCGGATGACTGCGGCGGTGACGCTACCCCTTTGGCTGTTCGTGCTGATCCTCGGGTTCGCGGGGGTCACGTTTGCGTCGCACTTCCTGTTTCCATCGGTTCGCTGGTTCCTGCGACGGAGGCTGGAGCGCGCTGTCGCGGAGTTGAACAAGCGCCTCAATCGACCCATTTCGCCCTTCAAGATCGCCCAGCGCGCCGACACGATCCAGCGGTTGATCTACGATCGTGACGTCCTCGCCGCAGTAGCCGCGCATGCAGCGGCCGAAGGCGTCCCCGAGGCGGTGGCCCACCAGCGCGCCCGCCGATACGCACGCGAGATCGTTCCGGCCTTTTCCGCCTTCACCTATTTCGGTTTGGCAACCCGCGCCGCGCGCTGGCTTTCGACGGCACTGTATGACGTTCAGGTGACCCAGGCGCCAGGCGAGCTTGACCGGATAGACCCTGAGGCGACCGTGGTCTTCGTGATGAACCATAGGTCGAACATGGACTATGTGCTGGTCACGCATCTGGTCGCCGACCGGGTGGCGCTGTCCTACGCTGTGGGGGAATGGGCACAGGTCTGGCCGTTGTCCCGCCTTATCCGGTCGATGGGGGCGTACTTCATCCGGCGGAAGTACCGCAATCCGCTCTACCGCACTGTTCTGGCGCGCTATGTCACCATGGCGACCGGGGCCGGAGTGACCCAGGCGGTGTTCCCGGAAGGCGGGCTTAGCCTCGATGGGCGGCCGCAGTCGCCGAAACTTGGCATCCTGGGCGATATCGTGGCCGGGGCGGCAGCAGCGGGGCGTGACGTGGTGTTCGTGCCTGTGGCGCTGAACTATGATCGGGTTCTGGAAGACCGGGTGTTGGTCGAAGCGGGACGCACCGGGGAGCGACGTTTCAGGGCAAGCCTGCCGGTGGCCCTGACGTTTCTGGCGCGGCATGTGTGGATGCGCCTGCGGGGCCGGTTCCGGCGGTTCGGGAAAGCTGCGGTGGGGTTCGGTACGCCGCTCTCGCTCGCGGACTGGCGGGCGAACCATGACGGTGCCGTGAACGTAGGGCAACTTGCGGTGGACCTGATGGGCCGCGTCGCAGCTGTGACGCCTCGCCTGCCGGCACCCTGTCTGGCGGCAGCCCTTGTGACCGCCGGCGGATCCGCCTCCGAGACGGATCTGATTGCCACCGCGACAGAGACAAGTGGCACTGATCGCGCCACCGTCACGGCGGCGCTGCACATGCTTGTCGCCCGGGGCCTTGTACGCCGTGAAGGGCCCACGATCCGAGTGGAAGAAGCTGAGGCGCCCCTGGTCGACTACTACGCAGCGTCTGTCCTGGGCATACGGCAGCAGCAATAATCTTGCGCGACAGATTATTACGCTGTGTAGCCCGCAAGCTATTGCAAAATTGCGCGGGACGCCCTACCCCTCGCTGCGGATGCAACCGATTCTGCGCTGCGGCATACCCCGGCGCCCCAGATGGAGGGCAGGATGGCCTTGGATACGAATCTTGATACAGCCGCCACCGTTCCCGGCAATAGCCCGGACAAGAGCCTGAAGGATCTGTATGAAATCGGGGAAATGCCGCCACTCGGCCATGTTCCCGCGCGCATGTATGCCTGGTCCATCCGCAAGGAACGCCACGGTGACCCCGACACTGCCATGCAGGTCGAGGTGGTGCCGACCTGGGAGATCGACAGCCACGAAGTGCTGGTCCTCGTGATGGCGGCGGGCATCAACTACAACGGCGTCTGGGCGGCGCTCGGCCAGCCAATCAGCCCGCTCGACGGACACAAGCAGCCATTCCATATCGCTGGATCGGATGCGTCGGGAATCGTCTGGAAGGTCGGCGACAAGGTGAAGCGTTGGAAGGTCGGTGACGAAGTCGTCATCCACTGCAATCAGGACGACGGCGACGACGAGGAATGCAACGGCGGCGACCCGATGTTCAGTCCAACCCAGCGGATCTGGGGCTACGAAACGCCGGACGGCAGCTTTGCCCAGTTCACCCGCGTACAAGCCCAACAACTGATGCCGCGCCCCAGGCACCTGACATGGGAAGAGTCGGCCTGCTATACGCTGACGCTGGCCACCGCCTACCGGATGCTTTTCGGGCACGAACCGCACGACCTGAAACCGGGGCAGAACGTGCTGGTCTGGGGGGCGTCGGGGGGCCTTGGATCCTACGCGATCCAGTTGATCAACACGGCAGGCGCCAACGCGATCGGGGTGATCTCGGACGAGGACAAGCGTGACTTCGTTCTGGGCCTGGGGGCGAAGGGTGTCATCAATCGCAAGGACTTCAACTGCTGGGGACAGATGCCCAAGGTGAACACGCCCGAGTACAAGGCGTGGTTCGACGAGGCGCGGCGCTTTGGCAAGGCGATCTGGGACATCACCGGCAAGGGCGTCAACGTCGACATGGTGTTCGAGCATCCCGGCGAAGCGACATTTCCGGTGTCCACCTTTGTGGTGAAGAAGGGCGGCATGGTGGTGATCTGCGCGGGCACCACAGGGTTCAACTGCACCTTCGACGTGCGCTACATGTGGATGCACCAGAAGCGCCTTCAGGGCAGCCATTTCGCGCATCTGAAGCAGGCTGCTGCGGCCAACCGGTTGATGGTCGAGCGACGGCTGGATCCCTGCATGTCCGAGGTCTTTGACTGGACCGACATTCCCGCCGCGCACATGAAGATGCTGCGCAACATCCACAAGCCGGGCAATATGGCCGCCCTGGTCATGGCGCCTCGGACCGGGCTTCGCACGGTCGAGGATGCCCGGGAGGCTGGCAGGGACTGATCACCCACGCCGTCCGATTGCATCCTTTCCTTGGCCGGAACGGCCCCACCAGTGGCCCGGTGGGGCCGTTTCCTGCCCAGGCGCTAGCTCGCCATTTATGGGGAGTTGATATTCGCGAATTATGCCTCTGAGTTACACATGCTATGGTTGAACTGTCCGAGTCCTTAACCTATAGAGGGAGAGTGCGCATGGCGCATGAGTGGGTGTTCGACGTTCTGACCGACCTCAAGCTCTACGCGATGAAGCACCGACTGACGGCGCTGCACGCGCAACTTGATCAGGCGGCCCTGGTGGCAGCTGTCGAGATCGCGTCGGCGGAAGGCAGGGGGCCGCTGGTAGCGATCACGGATGGCACGGGACTTCGAGACGGTCATCGACACGATCCGGCAGGTCGCCACGCTCGATGAATTGAACGAGCATATCCAGTCCCTTCGCGACCACTTCGGGGTCGCACATGTGATCTACCACTCGGTGAACTCCACCGGGCAACAGTATGCGGCACTGACCTACTCCGACGAGTGGGTGCAGCGCTATCTCGAGCAGGACTACGCACGCGTCGACCCGGTCGTGCAAGGGTGTTACCGGCGCTTCCATGCTGTTGACTGGAAGCGGCTGGACTGGACCGGGAAGGCACAGCGCGCCTTCCTGTCCGAGGCGCTGGATGCGGGCGTCGGGAACCAGGGCTACTCGATCCCGATTCGGGGGCCCAACGGGCAATTCGCGCTGTTCACCATCTCGGACAAGCAGGATGACGCGAGCTGGGAGAAGTTCACCGACCGCTACACACGCGAACTGATCCTTGCGGCGCATTTCCTGAACCAGAAGGCCCTGGAAATCGAGCGCGGATCGGACACGGTAGAGACGACCAGTCTTTCCCCGCGCGAGGTCGACGCGCTGACGCTGCTGGCGATGGGGCTCAGCCGCGCACAGGCGGCCGACAGCCTGCAGATCTCGGAACACACGCTGCGGGTCTACATCGAAAGCGCGCGGCACAAGCTTGGCGCGTTGAACACCACGCATGCCGTAGCCAGGGCCCTGGCACGCGGATTGCTGATCATCTGAGCCGCAACGCGCGGTCCTCTACCAGCCGTTAACCCTTCTGCCTCAGCCTGTCCCCGCGACAGACAGGGGCAACCGACCATGATCCGCTACCTTTATGCAGAAGAATTGGCCGCATTGCCGCAGCTTGCCGACTCGATGTTCAGCGACCGCGCGATCCAGTTCCGGGCGAGGTTGGGATGGGATGTCACGGTGGACACCAACGGGCAGGAGCGTGACGAGTACGACGGGATGAACCCGCTTTACGTCATTTGGCAGCAGGCAGACGGCATGCATGGCGGGTCGATGCGGTTCCTGCCGACAACCGGCCCGACGATGGTCAATGATCATTTCCTGCATCTTACCGATGGAGTGCGGGTCGAAAGCCCCTTTATCTGGGAATGCACGCGGTTCTGTCTGGCGCCGGACGCTGGGCCAAGGGTCTCGGCCGCCTTGATGCTGGCCGGGCTGGAGCTGGGACTAGGCCAGGGACTGGACCATGCCGTGGGGGTTTTCGACGCCCGCATGGTGCGGGTCTATCGCGGGCTCGGTTGGCAACCCGAGGTGCTGGGCACACAGGGATCCGGGCGCGAGGCCATCAGCGTGGGCCTTTGGGAATTCCTGCCGCGATACCGCCAAACACTGCTGGCCCGCGCTGGATTGACGGACGAGATCATGCGCCACTGGTACGCACGCGCCTTCGGAACACCGGCCACAACGCTTGCAGCCGTGGGGTAGCGATGCCCAAGGCGGCCTAAGGGGCAGGGTTGTCGTCGTGCTCGGAGGTCAGGATACGGTTGGCATCGCCTTCGGGGTCGTCGAACTGCTTTGTCCGCATCGCCCACACGAAGGCGAGCAACCCCAGAAGCCCGAGACCCAGCGAAACCGGGATCAGCCAGGAAAGCACTTCCATCGACCTACCTCCTGATCCGCAGGGCGTTCAGCGTGACCGTGATCGAGGATACCGACATGGCAATCGCGGCGGCAAGCGGTGTGGCATAGCCCACAACGGCGATTGGGACCGCCACGACGTTGTAGAGGTTCGAGATCACGATGTTGCTGCGCATCAGTCGCACGGCGCGGCGCGCGACCGTCAGGGCCTCGGCCACGGGTTCCAGCGAGGACCCCATCAGAACCACGTCCGACGCCGCGCGTGCCGCATCCAGCGCCGAAGCGGGCGAGACCGACACATGCGCACCCGCAAGCGCCGCGGTGTCGTTCAGCCCGTCGCCCACCATGAGGACACGCCCGCCTGCGGCCTTCATCCCGTTCAGCCTTGACAATTTTTCCTCGGGCCGCAGTCCAGCTTGCCAGTCGTCGATCCCGAGCCGCACGGCCATCGCCGCCACCGGTCCCGTCGCATCGCCGGACAGGATTGCCAGTGACAGGCCCTGTGCCTTCAGGGCGGCGACCAGTTCGACCGCGCCGGGGCGCAGACGGTCGGTGAAGGTCAGTCGCAGCGGTCTCTCTGCTCCGATCCGCAGCCAGACTGCCGTCGCGCTTCCGTCGTCTTCCGCGCCGCACCAGTCCGCCCGACCGAAACGCAGGGACACATCCCCTGCCCGGCCCTCGACCCCCTGCCCCGGAACTTCGCGCGCCTCGTCCAGAATCTGTGGCCGGACGCCTGCGGCGCGCCCCGCCTCTGCCACGGCCAGGGCCAGCGGATGCGCCGACGCCGCCGCAAGCGCCGCCGCCAGGCGCTGCGCGCCAGCTGGCAGGGCGGCGAAATCCTGCACTTCGGGGCGACCCATGGTCAGCGTACCGGTCTTGTCGAAGACGACCGTGTCCACTTCGGCCAGGCGTTCCAGTGCGGTGCCGTCTTTCAGCAGCATGCCACGACGGAACATCCGCCCCGAGGCGGCGGTCAGCACGGCGGGAACCGCCAGACCCAGCGCGCAGGGGCAGGTGATGATCAGCACCGAGGCGGCAATATTCAGCGCATGACGCAGATCGCCCTCGGTCGCCATCCACCCGAGGAAAGTCAGTAGCGCGCAGGCATGGACGAAGGGGGTGTAGAACCGCACCGCGCGGTCCGATATCGTGCGGAAACGGCCCTTGCCCGCCTCGGCCACTGCCACCAGATCGGCCATCCGCGCCAGCGCCGTGTCACGACCCGCGGCCGTGACACGCACGGTCAGAACGCCGGTCAGGTTCACCTCGCCCGCTGCCATGGCACTGCCAGGGCCGGCTGGCACCGGCAGCGTCTCGCCGGTCAGAAGCGACCGGTCCACCTCGGACGCGCCTTCAGCAACCACCCCGTCGGCCGGAAGGCGCGCGCCGGGCAGCACGCGGATCAGGTCGCCTGGGCGCAGATCGGCCACGGGCACCAGCGCCTCTATCCCGCCCGACAGGCGCAGCGCACGCGGCACCTCCAGCGCGGCCAGTTCGGCCGCCGCCGAGCGGGCCGCAGCGCGTGACCTGTGGTCGAGGTAGCGGCCACCGAGAAGGAAGAAGGTCAGCATCACGGTCGCGTCGAAATAGGCGTGGTGCCCGGAATGCATCGTCTCGTAGAGCGAGACCCCGGACGCGAGCACCAGCGCGATCGAGATCGGTACATCCATGTTCGCGCGACCGCGCCGCAGGACGCCCCAGGCCGAGCGGAAGAAGGGTTGGCCCGAGAAAGCGACCGTCGGCAGGGCGATAGCGGCGGAGATCCAGTGGAACAGGTCGCGGGTGCTGTCTGCCGCGCCCGACCAGACCGCGACTGACAGAAGCATCACGTTCATCATCGCGAAGAAGGCGATGGCGAGGCGCATCAGCAGATCGCGACCCGCAGCATCGGCATCGGCGGTGACAAGCGCGCCCGGGTCGAGTTCATGCGCCTCGTAGCCCAGCCGCGTCACATGCGGGATCAGGTCAGCTGCGGTGACACCGGGCTCGGCCTCGACGGTCAACCGTCGCAGCGTCAGGTTCAGTCGAGCCGACAGCACGCCGGGCGCTTCGGCCAGTCCGCGCTCCAGCGTCGAAATGCAGGCTGCGCAGTGCGCCCCCGGCACCGACAGCATGACGCGATCGGCCGCGTCGGCAATCCGGGCCGCGCGCGCCACTTCCAGCGCAGCAGGCGCCGCGTCACAGGCCGGACAGGCAGAGACCGTGGCGCCATCCATGCCCTAGCGCACCGGAACCTCGACGCGCTGGCGCCAGGGCGTGCCGTCAGGGGCGACGGCGTCCAGGAACAGCACCCATTGGCCGGGATAGGTATCGGCAGGGGCGGCCCAGAACCCGGGCGCGACCTCGGCGAAGGCGAGCGTCACGTCTTCCGCACGACTGGCCGTGCGCCCGAAGAGGCCGGTCAGTTCCACCGGCCCACCGTGTTCGGGAAAGCGCACGGTCAGCCGCCCGTCCTGCAGCCGCGTCTCGGCCTGCCACCCCAGCGCCTGCTGCGCCGCGCGGTCGGCATCGAAGTTCTGCGAAGTCTGGAACGAGCTTTTCACGACGGTGCCGGGAAAGGTGCCCAGCGCCTTGGACGCCATGAA
>CAYYOE010000006.1:14789-35483 GCA_964473055.1 uncultured Rhodobacterales bacterium
AGGAAGGTCGTGTCGGCAGGCACTTCGACCGTTCCGCCATCGTGTCCTTCCAGCGTCAGCAGCAATTCGGGATGTCCCACCACTGTCACCACAAACGGCCGGTTGTCGCCTAGCTTGTTGAGCAGACGGATATCATAGGTATTGCGCACCGATCCGTCCGACAGGGTCACGAAGGTCGGGTTGCGAACCGGGGCCACCGTCATGTCGATATCCTGCCGGATGAACAGCGCAAAGACCAGACCAAGACCGACTGCGGCCCAGAGCACGGTGTAAAGGATCGTGCGCGGCCTGAAGATGTGCCGCCACAGCGGCACGCGCAACGCACCGGCGCGTTCGGCCACTTCGTCCTTCAGGGCGAGATAGTCGATCAGGCCGCGTTCCTTGCCGATCTTGGCCATCACGTCATCGCAGGCGTCGATGCACAGCGCGCAGGTGATGCAGGCCAGTTGCTGACCGTTCCGGATATCGATGCCCGTGGGGCAGACCGCCACGCAGGCGCCACAGTCGATGCAGTCACCCAGCCGGTCCGCGCCTTCCGCCTTGCGGTGCTTTCCCCGCGGCTCGCCCCGCCAGTCTCGATATGCCACCGTCAGCGTGTCCTCATCCATCATCGCCGCCTGCACCCGCGGCCATGGGCACATGTAGATGCAAACCTGTTCGCGCATGAACCCGCCGAAGATGACGGTCGTCAGAGTCAGGATGGCGATGGTCGTCCAGGCGATCGGGTGGGCGTTCAGGGTCACAAGGTCGCGCGCCAGCGTGGGCGCGTCCGTGAAGTAGAACACCCAGGCCCCACCGGTGGCGACCCCGATCAGCGCCCAGATCGTCCATTTGGTCATCCGCAGGCGGGCCTTGCGGATCGACCACGGCGCGTTCCACAGCTTCACGCGGGCGTTCCGGTCGCCTTCGACCCAGCGTTCCACCAGGATCATCAGGTCGGTCCAGACGGTCTGCGGGCAGGCGTAGCCGCACCAGACCCTGCCCAGCGCCGAGGTGAACAGGAACAGCCCCAGCCCCGCCATGATCAGAAGGCCCGCGACGAAGTAGAATTCGTGCGGCCAGATCTCGATCCAGAAGAAGTAGAAGCGCCGGTTCGCCAGGTCGATCAGCACAGCCTGGTCGGGCAGGTTAGGGCCACGGTCCCAGCGAATCCAGGGCGTCAGGTAGTAGATCGCCAGAGTGACCCCCATGATCCACCACTTGAGCGTACGGAAGGCGCCCTTAACGCGGCGGGGGAACACGGGTTCGCGGGCAGCGTAGAGCGGCGCTGGCTGATCGGTCGGAGACATGGATTTCGCGCGTCCTGTTCGGAGTCTTGCCGCCCTTGTCGCCCGAGATGGCCCAAACGGCCTTGACCTGCATCAACCCCCGGCAATCCCTGGCTGCGTCATTCCGCCAGCGCGACTGACGCAACGGTTGCCCTACACTCCGATCCTGCCGAATGCCGCGTCCAGCGGGGTCCAGTCCTCGATTTGCAGGCGCACGGGCAGGGCAACCACCTGCGCCCGGTAAGCCGCCGGCAGGCGCACAGCATCCTTTTCCGTGGTCACGAGTTGCGCCCCCAGGGCGCGTGCGTCGCGCAAGAGCCGTGCCATGAGCGCGTCGGTCAGCGGCTGATGATCGTCCAGTGCATGGGTGGCGCGCAGGTCCGCACCAAGCTCTCGGAGCGTGGCAAACATCTTCTCGGGACGCGCAATTCCGGCGAAGGCCACGACCGGCAGTCCGGCCCAGTCCATGCCTGTGGACAGGGGAACGAGACGCCCGGAAATCTGCGGAAGGGCGCCGATCATCCGTCCCCAGGCCGCTCGAAACCGCTCCTTTGCGGTGGTGTCACCAATGGCCAGAACCGCATCCGCTCGGGCAAGACCAGCCGCCACCGGTTCGCGCAGCGGACCTGCGGGAATCACGCGTCCGTTCCCAAAACCCTGTGCGGCATCCACGACAATCACCGTCAGATCCCGGCTGACACCTGCTGTCTGGTGCCCGTCATCGAGGACGATCACGGGCGCGCCGGCGGCTTCGGCCGCCCGAATTCCGGCGGGACGGTCCTTGGCCACCCAGACCGGCGCAAAGGCCGCAAGCAGCTGCGGTTCGTCACCTGTGTCGCTTGGCGCCATTCCCGGCGACACACGGACCGGCCCAGTCAATCGCCCGCCATATCCTCGGGTCACCACATGCGCCTCGATCCCGCGCGACGCCAGCCGTTCCAGCAGGGCGATCACCGTCGGTGTCTTGCCCGCCCCGCCCGCGGTCAGGTTGCCGACCGAAATGACCGGCACACGCGCCCGGTATTCCGGTCGCGCCAACCGGGCAGCTGTGGCTTGGGCATAGAGCGCAGCCAGGGGCGACAGCACTGCGGCCTGCCAACAAGGTCTGTCGGGGGCGAAGTCCCAGAAGGCAGGCGGGCGCATCAGCCGGCCACCTCGCGTGCGTCGATCAGGCCGAAGACAAGATCGAGCACCCGGTCCGTCACTTCCGCACCAGACGAGGCGACATCCCAGGCGGCATGGGCCAGTGCCGCAGTCCGGTCCGGCGCCTGCAGCATCTCGACCGCCTGCCCCAGTTCCACGGCGCTGCGCACGGGCAATGTCGCGCCTGCCCGCAAAAGCTTGCCGTAGGCTTCGGCGAATCCGCCGGTGAGCGGGCCATGCAGGATTGCCGACCCCAGCGCCGCCGGTTCGTAGGGCGACACGCCCCAAGGGGCAAACCCTGGCGCGACGGATCGCGGCTCGATCGTCTGGCCAAGGAAGGTCACAGGGGCCAGCCGGTACCAGAGCGCTCGTTCCTCCAGTCCATCGGCAACCCAGACTTCGGTAGCAAGATCGGGGTCTTCATCCGCCCAGCGACGGGAAACCGCGAAGCCCTCGGCTTCGGCCAGTGCCGCAGCAATCTCTGGTCCGCCGTCACCCTCGTCCGATATGGCGGGTGCGAGGATCAGAAGCAGGCGATGAGCCCGTCGCATGGCCTGCCGATGTGCCGCCAGCACGATCGGAACCTCTTCCGCAGAAGGCGCAAGCGCCAGCCAGGTCGGACGCGCGCCGATGCGGTCGGCCAGCATCGCGCGTTCCGCCTCATTGCACGGCAAGGCACCGGTCGCATCAGGCAAGTGCCCCAGTACGTCGATCCGTTCGGGAATGGCACCCTGACGGCGCAGGAACTGGGCCGTTGACTCGTCGGCCACCAGCAACCGGTGAACAGGTCTAAGCACCAGCCTTGCAAGGCCCGGGATCTTCCAGAATAATCGCGTTTTCGCTGCTGCCAGATGCAGGTCGATCAACAGCAGGGGAAGGCCGCGGGACGCAATCGTGGCCATCGTCGCGGGCGCCAGCCCCAGACCCGTGCGAATTGCAACATCGGGCTTCCAGTGATCCAGGAACGCGGACACGGCACGCGGCGTGTCGATCGGCGCGGGCTGTTGCAGCACCCCTCGCACTGGCAGGTCAAGGGTCGTGCCCTGGAACCGGGACGTTTCGGAAGGGTCACAGGTCAACAGGACGGAAACTTCGGGTCGCTCCTGAAGCAGGCGTCGGAACAGTTCGGCCAGGGCCGCAGGTTCGCTGCCCGTGCCTGCGTTGAGCCAGACCAGAGGACCGCGCGGTCGGGCCAGGTCCGGTCGGCCGATCAGAGCGCCGCTGCCGCCACCGTTGCCCGGGCTTCGGAGCAACGCTCGGCGGATTGCCCGCTCCTGACGTCTCGGCCCGCGCCCCGCAAGGGCGAGCCAGAGACGCAACCACAGAGGCAGAGCCATTCTGGATCACCGTCACACGGAACTTCCGGTGCCCGGACTCAGGCGCCCAGTTCCTCGGTCGGCGAGGCCGGTGCCTCTTCGTCACGAAGTCGATGAAGATGGGCGATGAAGTAGCGGGTATGAGCATTGTCCACGGTGCGCTGCGCCTCGGCCTTCCAGGCGGCAAAGGCACTGGCGTAGTCCGGGAAGATGCCGACCACATGGATCGCATTCACGTCCCGGAAGGTGGATCCGGACGGATCGAGAAGCTCGCCGCCGAAAACGAGGTGCAGACGCTGCGTCATGACATTATTCCCTTGTTTTAGGCCGATACTCAGGATCCGCCCCTTTGTCCTGGAACCCGCGGACATCCCGTTTTTCGGGTCCGGACGCAGACGGTAGCCGACCGGTCTGGCCACGTTCCGAACCTGTCGTGCCGCGACGGACGCTGCCCCGGAAGGGCGCCGGGGTCAAGCAGGCGCGGCGCTGTCGGACCGTCTGATCGGGGCAAGATGGCGCATCAACCCGGCATGAACCGCCGCGCCGGCAACCACCAGTCCCGCCGTTGCCGGATGCGTCGCGTTGAACACCGGCGTGATCCCCTTGCGGTCGGTGACCATGGCACCCGCTTCTTCCGCAATCAGCGCGCCCGCCGCAACGTCCCACTCCCAGGCGTCACGAAGTGTCAGCATTGCGTCATAGCGTCCCTCCGCCACAAGGCACAGCCGATAGGCGAGTGACGGGCGAAAGGCCCGGATGACAGGCGGCACGCCACCGGGCCAAGCCGCCGGATCGAGACTGGCGGAATTGGTCAGTACCTCTGCCCCCCTCACATCCGGACGCGCGCCCACACGAATGCGCGCACCATTCAGGGCTGCCCCCAAACCCTGAACGGCAGAATAGGTGCGGCGCAACAGGGGCAAGTGCACCACGCCCGCCAGCACCACTCCATCCTCAACGATCGCAAGCGAGTGTGCCCAGACCCGTTCGCGCGCCAGGAAGGATCGCGTGCCGTCGATCGGATCGACGACAAAGCTGCGCCGCGCACCGTGGCGTGACTGATCGTCCGCGGTTTCCTCGCTCAGCCAGCCGTATTCCGGCCGGGCCCCTGTCAGACGCCCGTGCAGCAGGCGATCCACCGCAATGTCGGCCTCGGACACCGGACCTTGCCCATCCCCCTTGTCGCGTTGCTCGACGTCACGCCCCCAGAAGCCTACGGCCAGCCGCCCGGCCTCGACAGCCGCAGCCTCAAGCAGGGCAAGCTCTGCGGACAGGTCGGCCCCTGTTCCGGCACCGGCTGCATCCCTGCGATCACGCCCCGGCAATTGTCATCCCGCCAACCAGCAAGGACGGGACCACGCGGGAAAGGTGCGAACGCGCGTCGTTCGCAGGCACGATCCGCGCCAGCATCTCGCGCAGGTTGCCCGCCACGGTGCATTCGTTCACCGGATAGGCGATCTGACCGTTCTCGACCCAGAACCCCGACGCCCCGCGCGAGTAGTCGCCCGTCGTGGGATTGATCGAGGCGCCGATCATCGAGGTGACGACAAGCCCGGTCCCGATGTCGCGGATCAGGTCGACCGGGCTGGCTGTGCCCTGCGTCAGGGAAATGTTCCCGTTGCCCGGACCGGGCGGTGCCCCGGTCCCACGCTGGGCATTCGCGGTGCTGGCCATTCCCAGCTTGCGGGCCGTGGCAAGGTCGAGCGTGTAGGCCGTCAGAACGCCGTTCAACACGATGTCGCGTCGTGCCGTGGGTAGCCCCTCGGCATCGAACAGGCGCGATCCGGACTGGCGCGGACGATGCGGGTCTTCCGTCAGTGTCAGTCCCGCGGGCAGGACCTGCTGACCGAGCGCCCCCCGCAGCCAGCTTGCCCCACGCGCCAGCGCCTGCCCGTTGATCGCCGCAAGCAGGTGCCCGATCAGTTGTCCCGCGACGCGTTCATCGTAAAGCACCGGAAAGCTGCCT
The DNA here is from genome assembly GCA_964473055.1 of uncultured Rhodobacterales bacterium. Taxonomy (GTDB): domain Bacteria; phylum Pseudomonadota; class Alphaproteobacteria; order Rhodobacterales; family Rhodobacteraceae; genus UBA996. The sequence goes on from CAYYOE010000006.1 coordinate 20,483, forward strand.
GTCGGCGGTTTGCGGGCACCGCTTCGCGCCACGGCCCTTTCGCCCGCCAGCCGACCGATCTCGTCCGGCGACGGCAGATCGCTGCCATGGGCACGGCCTTCAGCAGCCCAGTCGCGCTCCATCCCGGTGCCAGTGCCAGTGATCGCAGACACCGAGAGTGACGTGGAAGTGCGACCATACCCTCCCTGGAACCCGTTTGTCGCCGCTAGGGCAACATCGCGCCGGCCCCAGCCTGCGCCTGCACCCTCGCATTGCGACACGCCTTGCACAGCCAGCGCCGCGGCCTCGGCTGCGCGCGCCATCTCCTGCAGCCGGGCGGGATCGGGCTCGGGTGCGGGGTCAATCAGATCCAGTGCGCCCGCGTCGCGGTTCGAGGCGAGGTCCGCAGGATCGCACAGTCCGACATGCGGGTCTTCGGGGGCCAGTCGGGCCATGGCGACGGCGCGCTCCGCCATCTCGGCGAAAGTCCGGTCCGATGTGTCCGAACTCGACACGCATGCTTGTCGCCCCCCGAACAACACCCGAAGTCCGACCTCGACTCCCTCGGCACGCTGCGCCTCCTCCAACTGCCCACCCCGCACATCGACCGATACCGAGGAATCCCGCACCGCGATGGCGTCGGCGGCCCCTGCCCCTGCCTTGCGGGCCGCTTGCAAGAGTCGGTCGGTCAGCGACAGAAGATCGGGCTGGGATGTCTCGGGCATGGGATCCTCTGGGTCGGGTGACCGTCACCTAGGCCGCGCGGAGGCCCATCGCAAGGCACAGGACTACCAGCGGTCAAGCGCCGCTTCGTCCTCGTCGCGCTGGGCGACCCAGCCGGCGCCATCCTGCGTGATTTCCTTCTTCCAGAAGGGCGCGCGGGACTTCAGGTAGTCCATCAGGAATTCGGCCGCAGCAAACGCCTCGGCCCGGTGGCGCGCGGCGGTGGCGACCATCATGATGGGCGCGCCGGGTGGCAGTCGCCCGTGCCGGTGAATCACCAGCACCGTCGTCAGCCCCCAGCGGACAGATGCCGTTTCGGCCATGGCCGCAATCGCGCGTTCCGTCATGCCGGGGTAGTGCTCGATCTCCATGGCAACCAGCCCTTCGGCCACGTCGCGCACCAGACCGGTAAAGGTGACGACTGCCCCCGCTCCGCCAGCGCCGGCGTGAAACGCCGCGACCTCGGCACCCGGGTCGAACGCATCCGCCTGAACCCGCACGGACACCGGATCAGCCACCTGTCATAGGGGGAAAGAACGCCACTTCTCGGACCCCTGCCAGGGGAGCATCAAAGTCGGCAAGGTCCTGGTCCACAGCAACGCGCAGCGCGGTCGTGTCAGCGAAGGCAGCAGCATACCGCTCTTCGCGCGCGACGAGTTCGGCCACCAGACCGGCCACCGTTACCGCCTCGGTCGTCACACGTTCGCGCGGCAGTCCGATGCGTTCCCGCACCCAGGCGAAGTAGAGGACATCCAGCGTTGTCACGTTGCGCGCGCCTCCCTCAGATGCGGCAGCGCCTTGCGGAAATAGTCCCAGCCCGTCATTGCCGTCAGAGCCGCTGCCAGCCAGATCAGCGCGAGACCTGCAAAGGTCGCCGTACCGGCCAGCGACCACGTTGCGATGATATGGCCCTCTCCGGCCAGGGGCGCCCGGCCCGCTTCCACGAAGTCCAGCCCGGTCCCGAGGAACAGGACCGCGATCGCCACCATCTGCGCGGTCGTCTTCCACTTGGCCAGACGTGTGACGGCCAGCAACCGGGCGCGATCCCCCAGATACTCGCGCAGGCCCGACACGAAGACTTCACGGAACAGGATCACTGCGGCGGGCAGGATCAGCCAGGGGTTCATGCCCGAATACCCCGCGATAACCATGATCGCGATGACGACCATGGCCTTGTCGGCGATCGGGTCCATCGCGGCGCCGAAGCGGCTTTCCTGTTTCCAGGCCCGCGCCAGGTAGCCGTCGAACCAGTCGGTGATCGCGGCGATCAGGAACAGACCCAGGGCCAGCCAGTCGGCGAAAGGACGCGAGAAATAAAGAAACAGCAGGACGAGTCCGGGTGCCGCGGCCAGCCGCAGGATCGTCAGAACGTTGGGCAGGGTCCAGACCATGCACGAGGGATAGCCCATGCGCCGGACCCGGGAAAGGGGCACGGCACGCACCGCACCCCCCCTGCGCAGGGACTTCCGACGCGGGCACATCGGCAATCCGCTTTTCGCTTGAACGCAAGACTGTCGGGCGGCACCTGTGCGGGATGCTTGGAGATTCGCCCATGCCCACAGTCGACTATGCCGTCCTTGCCGCCACGATCGCAGAATTGACCCGGGGCGAAACCGACTCCGTCGCCCTGATGGCCACGGTCACCTGCGAGGTACACCATTCCGACGGCCGGTTCGACTGGACGGGGTTCTACCGCGTGGTGGCGCCACGTCTCTTGAAGATCGGGCCATATCAGGGCGGGCACGGGTGCCTTGCGATCCCGTTCGAACGCGGCGTTTGCGGGGCCTGTGCGCGGACGGGTGAGGTGCAACTGGTGCCCGATGTGGACGCCTTCCCGGGGCATATCGCCTGTGCGTCCTCAACCCGGTCAGAGCTTGTCCTGCCCGTGCACGACGGCGCAGGACGGCTTATCGCGGTGTTCGACATCGACAGCGACCGGCCCGACGCCTTCACACCGGCCGACGCGGCTGCCCTGCAGGCGATCCTGGACAGCGTGTTCCGCGGCGCATGTCCATGACACCAGACGCTTCCGTGCACACGGGCGCCTGCCTGTGTGGCAGGGTGGCTTTCGCGGCGCTCGGCCCGCTACGCCCGATCCTGCTGTGTCATTGCACCCAATGTCGCCGCTGGAGCGGTCATGCCTGGGCGGCGACGTCAGTCCCACTCGACCGGTTCCGACTGATCCGCGCCGACAGCCTGGTCTGGTTCCGGTCTTCCGCCCGCGCGCACCGGGGGTTCTGCGGCACCTGTGGTGCCCGGATGTTCTGGCAACCCGACGACGAGGGTCGGATCAGCCTTGCGGCCGGGGCACTGGACGGCGACGCCGGACTGACCGTTGCCGCTGAATGGCACACAGAGGACGCGGGCGACTACTATGGCGCGCCGCCGCAGGGGGCGGAACCGGCCCCTGCCCAGGTCGCGCGGCTGGAGGGGCGTTGCCTGTGCGGCGCGAACCAGTTCGCCCTGCCCGGCCCGATGGGGGCGGTCACGGGGTGCCATTGCGCCCAATGCCGGCGCACGTCGGGCCACTTCGCCGCGTCCTTCGATGTGCCCGAGGATGCGCTAGACTGGGCGTCGCGCGACTGGACTGAATACCGCACATCGGGCGGCGCCACTCGCGCGTTTTGCCGGGGCTGCGGATCGGCCCTGTGGTTCCGCGCGGCAGATGGCGTGTTTTCCGTGGAAGCCGGATGCATCGACAATCCCACCGGCGGCTGGATGGCTGGCCACATCCACACGGCGACCAAGGCAGGGTGGGTGACTTTGGACGACGGGGTCGCCCGCAACACAGAGGGCGGCCTGGATTGACCCGTCAGCGCGTGCAGAGCCGTCGCGTCACCCACCAGGCAAGCATCAGGAACAGGATATCAAGCACCGGAACGGCCCCGGCATCGGCCATCTCCTCGGCGGAGTAGGGCGTCAGGAACAGCGCCAGGCCCGACAGGTTCCCGGGCGTCCCGAGGACCAGGATGCCGAAGGCGTTGTTGCCGAAGTGCAACCCCCAGGCCGCGCCGAGGCTGCCCGTGCGGGCCGTAAGGTCGGCGGCCATGAGGCCGAACAGCGTGGTCGCCGCCACGGCCCAGAGCGCCATGGCGCCCCCAAGACGGCCGGCATCGAAATGCAGGATTCCGAAGGCGAGCGAGGGCAGCAAGGCCCAGACGATCGGCGACCGGAACCGCGCCGCAAGCTGCTGCAGGATATAGCCACGAAACAGCAATTCCTCGGCCCCGGTCTGGATCGCAAGGCCGATCAGCGCGGGGATCAGGAACAGGGCCCAGGTTCCGGGTGGCAGGCCGGGACGAGCGTCGTAGGCCAGGCTCCAGACCAGAATGGCTACGGCATAGACGGCCACAACCGCACCTGCGCCGCGCGCGAAGTCGCGCAGGGTGCGCGCCGCCGGGCCGAACAGCGTGCCAGCGCGGCGCCGATGAACGAGGCGCACCGCCAGGATCGGCCCTGCGGCCATGGCGACAAAGCTTGCCAGGATCGCCAACATCGCGCCGGGACTTTCGCCCTGCGACAGGGCCTGCATGGCAACACGGAACCCGATCGGTCCGGCCCAGAGCGCATAGGCGGCCGCAACCAGCGCAAGCAGGCCCGCAAAGGCGCCGCCGCAGACCGCAAGGCCCAGCACGAAGCGCCAGATTTCCGACCGAGGGGCCGCGGGCGCGATGAATCGGTCGAAGGAAGATCCGTACAGCAAGGCACCTGTTGTCCCGGGGGCGCGGGCCGCAACCTACGGCCCGGTCCCGCCGACTGCAATCGCTCCGGACATTGGATGCTCGAGTGTTCGCCGCCTGGCGAGACGGACCCACTGATGGCTTGGCGCACTTGTTGAACGATACTGCATTGCGCACGAACGTCAGCTATTCGGTTCCAGCAACCAGTCGCTTGACCAATACCAAGGTCAGCATCATCGCCGTGACAAGGAACACCGCGCCGACCATCCACGCGGTGGGCGTGGAGTACACCTCGGCGATGGCTCCCGCCACGACCAGCCCTATCGCGGCCCCGAGTTGCTGGATGAGCGAGCGTAGCGACAGCATCGTCGACCTCTGACGATCCTCCACGCAGCGATGCAGGATACTGCTGGCAGGCGTCTCGCTGGCACCGAGAAGGATGGAATAGAGGGCAAAGACGATCACGAACCCCGCAATTCCCCCCTGCATCGCCAGGGCAACCTGACAGACCGCAAGGCACGCGAAGATCATGGCAAGAGTCACGGCATGGCGGCGCCCGAACATCCGCCCCAGATGGGGTGACAGGGACGCGCCGACAGCAATCGCGAAGAAGTAGCCCGCCGTCACGGCGCCGATGGCCGTGTTGGCGAAATCCGTGTCCAGCATGGGCTTGGCGTGGGTCGGCCAGATCACCTCGACCGGGTTGGTCGCCATCAGGTACAGCGCCAGCGCCGCCAGCAGCAGGGACAGCGTCGGATGCCGCAGGGCCAGGATACCGGCCTCGGCAATCACGGACGGGGTCCGGGCGAACCCCTGTCCCAGCGCACGGGGATTCCGCGGGCGCGGGTCTTCGCTGATGGCGAGGATCGTGTAGACCAGCACGCCGACCATCACGACGAAGCTTGCCGCGTAGGACACATCATAGATGCTGATCCCATGCCGCAGGCCGACCGTGCCCAGCGCGTCCGGCAAGAGACCTCCCAGAATGGCCCCGACCGCAAGGCCCATCGCATTGGCCCATTGCGCCTTCGCAAGGGCGGGCTGGATATCCACGTTCGGCGCAGCAGCCTTGAAAGTCTCGACAAACCAGGCATCCAGCGTGCCTGACCGCAAAGCGCGTCCGAAGCCGATGCAGGCGAAGGACAGGGCCAGCACGCCGAAGTTGCTGGACGACAGGAAGAGCGCCACCGAAATCAGGCTGGCAACGACCGCCGCGAGGAAAACCGGCTTGCGACCGATGTTGTCAGCCAAACCGCCGAAAGGCAGTTCCATCGCCATTGTCGTCAGCGCGTAGACACCGAAGAGCAGCGAAATCTGGAACAGGTCCATGCCGCGATCCGTTAGCGCAAGTGCGACCACAGCCACGGTAAGCCCCATGGCGAGACGGTCGAGGAACTGGTGGACCTGAAACACCCGGATGTGGCGTCGTGCCGTATCCGTCAAGTCTTTGAAAGAGAACTCGATTTCCGTCGACATGACGGCAGCATCCGCCTTTGCAAACCCCTGCGCAATGGCTCATCCCGAAAAAGTGGATTGTGCGTGCAACCGGTCTTTCGCATAGCCGCAGCGAATGCACACGTCGCCATCAAGGCGGCTGGCCGTGGGGGCGGCCATCCGCTGCCAGCGCCGCTTCGCGGCTGTTTCCGGCGGGGGGCGTGTTCAGTCGTTGCAAGGCCAGAATGTCCGCTCGATCTTCGCTGCTGCCTGTCGCATCGAAGTGCCCGAATTGGCAGCGCGATCCGATGCGACGCTCACGATCTGCCGTCACGATCGCGACTGAAACATCGCGCCATGTCGGCCCGGAATGGGCGTCGCAGAGGGGCGGGTCGCCTTGCGCGTACGGACGCGGGGCCCTAACACTCCCCCGCCAGCTACCGGGAGGGGATGCCAATGACCACGAACGCGCGCTTCGACAAGAGCCGCCTGCCCAGCCGCCATGTGACCGAAGGGCCGTCGCGCGCCCCGCAGCGCAGCTATTTCTATGCAATGGGGATCACCGAACACGAGATCCACCAACCCTGGGTCGGCGTCGCCACCTGCTGGAACGAGGCCGCGCCCTGCAACATCGCGCTGAACCGGCAGGCGCAGGCCGTAAAGATGGGCGTGAAGAAGGGCGGCGGCACGCCCCGCGAATTCACCACGATCACCGTGACCGACGGCATCGCCATGGGGCACGAGGGGATGCGGTCGTCGCTGGCCTCGCGCGACGCCATTGCGGACACCGTGGAACTGACGATGCGCGGGCACTGCTATGACGCACTGGTGGGTCTTGCCGGCTGCGACAAGTCGTTGCCGGGCATGATGATGGCCATGGTACGGCTGAACGTCCCCTCGGTCTTCGTCTACGGCGGGTCAATCCTGCCGGGTCGGCTGCATGGCCGCGACGTGACGGTGCAGGATGTGTTCGAAGGCGTCGGCAAGTATCAGGCCGGCAACATGACCGAGGCGGAACTGGCGATCCTGGAGCGCGTGGCCTGCCCCAGCGCGGGGGCGTGTGGCGGGCAGTATACCGCCAACACCATGGCCTGCGTGTCCGAGGCGATCGGACTGGCCCTGATGAACTCGTCCGGCGCACCGGCCCCCTACGAAAGCCGCGACCAGTATGGCGAGGCGTCGGGCGTGTCGGTCATGAACCTGATCGAGAAGAACATCCGTGCGCGCGATATCGTCACCCGCAAGGCGCTGGAAAACGCCGCCCGCGTCGTGGCCTGCACCGGCGGGTCGACGAACGGCGGGCTTCACTTGCCGGCCATCGCGCACGAGGCGGGGATCGACTTCGACCTGTTCGACGTCTGCGACATCTTCCACGACACGCCCTACTTCGTGAACCTGCGCCCGGGCGGCGACTATGTGGCCAAGGACCTCTACGAGGTGGGCGGTGTGCCCGTCGTGATGAAGGAACTGCGCAAGGCGGGCCTGCTGCACGAGGACTGCATCACCGCCTCGGGACGGACAATCGGCGAGGAACTGGACCTGATCACGCACGAGGCCGACGGACGGGTCATCTACCCCATCGAGACGCCGATCACGAAGACCGGCGGCGTGGTCGGTCTGAAGGGCAACCTCGCCCCCGACGGCGCCATCGTGAAGGTCGCGGGGATGAGCGAGGCCGAGCAGGTGTTCACCGGCCCCGCCCGCGTGTTCGAATGCGAGGAGGACGCCTTCGAGGCGGTGCAGAAGCGCGCCTACAAGGAAGGCGAGGTCATCGTCATCCGCAACGAGGGCCCTGCGGGCGGCCCCGGCATGCGCGAGATGCTGGCCACGACCGCGGCGCTGTCCGGCCAGGGCATGGGCAAGAAGGTGGCATTGATCACCGACGGACGGTTCTCGGGGGCAACCCGCGGGTTCTGCGTGGGACATGTCGGCCCCGAGGCAGCGCATGGCGGGCCGATCGCCCTGCTCAAGGACGGCGACATGATCACGCTGAACGCGCTGACCGGCGAGTTGTCCGTCGCCTTGACGGACGAGGACCTTGCGGCGCGCAAGGCGGCCTGGACCGGCCCGCGCGAGACGGTCTACGCCACGGGCGCCCTGTGGAAATACGCCCGCCTTGTCGGCGGTGCGCGGCAGGGCGCCGTGACGCACCCGGGCGCCCAGGCCGAAAAGCACGTCTACATGGACCAGTAGTCCGGGCACGTCGTCGTCGGAGGTTCGCGATGTGTTAACCTTCAGGCGGCATTCCTGAGGGCATGGGACAGATTGACATGGCGCTTCCGACGGACAGCATTTTCGCGCGGGTCTTTGGGGCCCTCGCAGGGCGTGCTTCCAGTGCGCCCCGGCCAAGGCGGTCCACCGGCGCTACGGCGAGGGAAGGGGCCGATGTCCCGCGTCCGGATGCCCCTGAAGGCGCGGATCTGACCTGGCGACCGGTCAGCTTCCGCGTTCCGCTGTCCGTTCCCGGGCATGCCGGCGTCTGCAGCGGCACCGCGCTGGGCGAGGGGATCACGCTGTTCCACGACTGCCCGACGGGCGAGATCGTGGTGCGACAGCACAGGCAGACAGCCTCGCCCAAGGTTGCCCCGCAGGGAATTTCGGTCGAGACCTTTCATTTCAGTGGCAGCTACCTGTCGCTCGCGATCGCGATGCCGCCCGACGCTGTTCGCAGCCTGACCCGAGAGCACCTGGTGACGGTCGCGGTACGGATGACGGTCTCGTCCCCGGTCGAGGTTTACCTGCGCCTGAACCTGCGCCACGGGCCGAACACCACCCGCATCACGCGGCAAGCGCCCTGGGGGGCGACGGACTGGTGCCTCCACTTCGATTTTGGCGCGGCCGAGTTCAGGCCGGACCGACTGACCGAGGTCTGGTTCGACCTTATCCTCGATCGGCCCGAGATGACCCGCTGGCTGATCGAGGATGTCGTCGTCTCACGCCGGCTGAGGGCTGTCCTGTGACCGTTCATTCGCAACCGACGCGGGGCAGATCGTCGAAAGGGCACAGCGGCCACGGCGATCTTTTCGCTCGCCCACGCTCCAGTTCACCACAGCGCGCGGCGACGTCGATCCCCGGGGATCTCTTCCTGCCCGAGACTGCCGTGACCGAGGTTTCCGACTCCGCCGGCAAAGGCCGCGCGGGCATGCCGCTTCTGCCCGTCCACCACAGCACCGACCTTGCGCTGCGACGCCCCCTGGATTCGGTCCCATACGATGCCGGAAGCGGCAGACAGGACGAACCTGTTGCACGGGCGAGGGACAGCCGCACCGAAGACGGCAGTATCCTGGCCGCTGAACTGGCGCTCCTGCGCGCTGAACTCGATCTGCTGAAGCGCGCCTTTCGACGCCACTGCATCGAAACCGGGTGACTGGCCGTTCACCTGCCGGCCAGCAGGCCTTTCGGGTTGCGGGCGGCGCCAAAGTCGCGGAACGTCCATCGACCCCGAAAGACTTGGTACAAGGCCCTGCAAATCCATGACTGCCTCACGCAGCGGTGTTCTTCTGGCGCTTCTTTCCTTCGCTATCTTCGCCAGCCATGACGTCGTCGTGAAGATACTTGGCGGCAGCTATTCCGCCTTCCAGATCATCTTCTTTTCGGTGCTTCTGACCTTCCCGCTTCTGTCTGTCTACATGATCCGCGACGTCGGGGCGGGCAACCTGCGCCCGCGACACCCCTGGTGGAGTGCAGCACGAACCGGCGCGGTAATCATCACGGGGCTCTGCGCGTTTTATGCCTTCTCGGTGCTGCCCCTGGCCCAGACTTACGCGATCCTGTTCGCCTCGCCCCTGCTGATCACAGTTCTTGCTATCCCGATCCTCGGCGAGAAGGTGCGACTGCGCCGCTGGCTGGCCGTGATGGTCGGTCTTGCGGGCGTCATGATTGTCCTGCGCCCCGGTCAGGCCGAGTTATCGCCGGGCCATCTTGCGGCGTTGGTTGCGGCCTGCACCAGCGCATTTGCCAGCGTCGTCGTCCGAAAGATCGGCCAGGATGAACGGTCCGAAGTCCTGATGCTCTACCCGATGCTTGGAAACTATGCCGTCACTGCCTGCGCTCTGCCGTTCGTGTATCAGCCGATGCCCGTCGAACATCTGGGACTTGTCCTCGTGATCTCGGTCTTCGGGTTCATAGCCGGTCTTTGCCTGATTGCTGCCTATCGTCGCGCAGAGGCCGCGATCGTGGCGCCCATGCAGTATTCGCAGATCATCTGGGCCGCACTGTTCGGAGCATTGTTCTTCGGCGAAACCCCGGATGAGGCGACGCTGGCGGGCGCGGGCCTGATTATCGCCTCGGGGCTGTACATTGTGTTTCGCGAGGCGCGTGTCTCGACCACCACGCCGGTCATCGGAACCCGGGGCCGCCTGTTTTCGCCGACCAGCCTGCGCCTTGGCGGCCTGATCGGTAGCCGCGACGAACGCCCGGCATCCGTGACCCGCTGAGCGCCCCTTGCCAAAGGAACCGGCCTTCGATACTGGCCTGCCACGGTCGGGCAGTAGCGCAGCCTGGTAGCGCACTTGCTTCGGGAGCAAGGGGTCGGAGGTTCGAATCCTCTCTGCCCGACCAAGATCCAGCCTTGCGATGAAACCTACCGCGGCTTGCGGAATGTCGCGACCTCGCCCATCCCGGGCTCGGGCGGGTCCGTCCGGCCGACGTCACGCAAAGTGCCCGGCGGGTCGATCGGGCCGGAACCCACGCCGCGCTGGGGCAGTTCGTCACTCATGTCGCCCGCAAAGAAGACTCCGTCGGCCAGCACCTGGTCGACCGTCGAGGACATGACAAGCCGGTCTTCCCCCGCGTAGGCGTAAACGAGACAAAGGTCGGCAAGCTGGTTCACAAGCCGCGGCGTGCCACGGGTCGCCACGTGAATGCGGTCGCAAGCCTGCTTCGTGAACTCCTCGCCCGTGCCACCCGCCTTCTTCATCCGGTGCCGGATGTAGGCCTCGACCGCCATCGCATCGAGCCGCGGCAGATGAAAGTTCGCCGCCACCCTCTGGGCGAACTGGCGCATCTCGGGACGCGAGATCATCTCGCGCAGTTCCGGCTGGCCGACGAGGATCAGCTGCAACAACTCGTCCTTGTGCGAGTTCATGTTGGTCAGCATACGGAGTTCCTCGAGGCCTTCCAGCGACAGGTTCTGCGCCTCGTCGATTATCAGCACGACACGCCGTCCAGCGGCGTATTCCTTGATGACGAAGTCCTGCAGGGCATTGAAGGTTGCGACATAGCTCGCCATCGGATCGAGCGGAAGCGACAGGGCGCTGACGATCCATTGCAGCAGTTCGCCACGGCCGCCCTGCGCGTTCGAGATCATGCCAACAGTCGCGCTCTCGGCCAGACGGTCCAGCAGCGCATGCACCAGCGTCGTCTTGCCGGCCCCGATCTCGCCCGTGATCACCGTGATAGGCGCGCGCGAGGCCACACCATATTCGAGCACCGAGAAGGCCCGGCTGTGCTGCGTTGACCAGTACAGGAAGTCCGGATCCGGCAGCAGCGTGAACGGCCGCTCGGTCAGACCGAAGAATTCGGTGTACAGGCCAGGATGGGCCATGCCGCTAAACTCCATACCCTGTTCTCAGGGCGCTCGAGCCCACTCATGCCACACAACGTCTAGCGCAAGATAGCGCGAAGCACACGCTGCCCTGCGCGGAGATACCCGATTTTCGGATCGAATGCGAGGCAGGTGCCAAGTCACAGATGGGAAGGCTAATTGTTTCTGATCCGGGGACAATACTGCGCTGCGCGCCAGGGACCGCCCGCGCCACCAACCAATTCGATTCGCTCCTTCCCCTGCGTCACTGTTCGAATTTCTGCAACTTTTCGGGCGAGCAGGCAGGATTATCGAGGATCCTGAGACCCGGCGCCCGCGCGCAGCCCTGCGCCGAAGAGCAGCAGGTAGCAGCGTTGAGCACGAACTTTTCGAGAACTCTCCGAAAACTCACGGATTTATCGCGGTTTGTTAAACTTCGGTCATGATTCATTAAGTTGTTGGCAACCAGAAAACCTTGTAAACGGATGGAGGGTGCTGCATGCGATGTTCGTCGGGTCGGTGTTGGGGGATCCGCCGAAAGTGCCGCTCAGGCGGTTCGTGTGTCGAGTTTGTGGGGTTGGGTGTGTGATGACGGTTCACTTTAATGGCATAGTCGACAGGTCGGCGCGGGTTTCGCCTGGGATCGACGACGAAGATCACCGGCTCGCTTCGAACTGGTACCGGGATTACGGGAAGCGCTTTCTCGATGTTTTCCTCGTAACCCTCACGGCGCCGATCATTGCGATGATCGTCGCGATCATCGCTGTCCTCGTCGCTTTGGACGGCGGGCGGCCTTTCTATACCCAGAAGCGGGTCGGTCGCGGCAACCGCACCTTCCGGATATTCAAGCTCCGGTCGATGGTGCCCGATGCCGACGAACGTCTGGCGCAGCATCTTGCGTCCGATCCTTCCGCGCGGGCCGAGTGGGACGCTCACCAGAAGCTTCGGAATGACCCCCGGATCACTCCCATCGGAGCACTGCTGCGCCGCACCTCGCTGGATGAGCTGCCGCAACTCTGGAACGTGTTCATCGGCGACATGAGCCTTGTCGGGCCTCGGCCGATGATGCTGGATCAGCGCGCCATGTATCCAGGCCGCGCCTATTATCGCATGCGCCCCGGGATCACCGGCCCCTGGCAGGTTTCGGACCGCAATGCCGTGGAATTCAAGAGCCGGGCAGTGTTCGACCAGCGGTACTTCCACGATCTGTCGCTTGCGACCGACCTGCGCCTGCTTTTGCAGACGGTCCGCGCAGTCCTGCGCTGCACCGGGCACTGAATGGGTATCCGACGGCGACCCTGATGTCGCCGTCGACATTGGGGGCGATCAACCGGCAACGTGCCGTCGGGTGTGGCGCTTCGGTGACGCAGATGCAGAATCTGCAAGTTTCCGGCGCAACGCTCACGCCGCTTCTTTCGGCAGACCCCGCTTCGCATGCATAAGGTCTGAATGATGGAGGGGCCGAAAATGATCAGGTTCGTGGCAGCGATCATCGCGTTCGTCGTTGCGGCAGCGGGTGCTACCGCGCAGGAGTACCGCATCCGGTCTGGCGACACCTTGAACATCGAAGTGCTGGAAGACCCCGGCTTGAACCGCAGTGTCCTGGTTCTTCCCGACGGTTCGTTCACATTCCCCTTTGCCGGCACGACCCGCGCTCGAGGCCAGACGGTCGCGCAGGTTCAGTCGTCGCTTCGGGCAGCCCTGACCCCGAACTTTGCGGCCCCGCCGAATGTGGTCGTGTCCGTTGGCGCTCTGGTCGAGTTGACCGAAGAGCAGCGCCGCGGCCCCGTGATGCCGGTTTACGTTCTCGGCGAAGTCAACACGCCGGGCGTCATCGAGGTTCGACGCGGCACGACCTTGCTGCAGTTCCTGGCGGCTTCAGGTGGCTTCACCCGCTTCGCCGCGACAAACCGGGTCCAGTTGCGTCGGACCGATCCGCGCACCCGCCAGGAAACGGTGTACAACTTTGATTACCGCGCGGCCCTTCAGGGAACGCTGGGGGCCGGGACGGTTGTGCTTCAGCCCGGTGATGTGATCATCGTGCCGGAGCGCAAGCTGTTCGAATGACGATCGGGTCGACCAGCTGCAGACATCTACTGACGGCAGGCGCCACGGTAGCCGTCTCTGCCCTGGTGCTTTCCGTAGGGCCTGCCTCGTCGCAGGACACGGGCGGCTTGCGACTGGTCGCAGAAGGTGCGTTGCGCCTCAGCTACGACGACAACCCCGAACTTGTAGCGGGCGGATCGGACGCCGAGGCGCGGCTGGGAACCCGGCTGACGTTCGGCATCGAATCCGAATCCCGGGTTCAGACCATCAGCCTGCGGCTGTCCGGTGAATATGTGCTTCGCGACGGCGGGACCGGCGAGCCGCGCGAGTTCCTGGGCCCCGACCTGTCGTTCGGCTACAGACGCGAAGGTGCCACGTCGGATTTCACCCTGACTGCCACCAGGACCGAGCGCGAGGTGCGAGACACCTTTGCCGTCTTGGCAGACCCCGGCGATCCGCTGTCGCCCTCGGACCTGATCCTTGATGACGGGACGCTGGAATCCACTGACATTTCCGCGCGGCTGCGCACAGGCCTGGAGGGCCCGCTGGGGTTCGAGATCGGTGTTGCGGCCAGCAGCCGGCAGTATCGCGGCACAGTGAACCCCGATCTTGAGGACGGCGAGACGCTGGGCGCGGATATCGCACTGCGTGCGCGGCTTTCGCCGCAGATCGACGGACGGCTGACCGCATCGGTTCTGGAAGAACGCACTGACAACACGGAACGTACGCGGCGGCAAACGACACGGCTTGGGACGGGCCTGACTTTCGCTCTCGACCCGATCCGGACGCTCGACGTTTCGGTTGGTGGTGTCCGTATCGAGACGACCGAAACCCTGGGCGGCGTTCGCGGGACCAGCACCGAAGACGGCTTGAGCTTTGGGCTGTCCTACACCGAGGAACGCCCCCGCGGCTTCTTCACCATGGGTCTGGATCGCGATTTCCTGTCGTCGGGCGGGATAACCACGGCCCGCGTCGGTCAGTCGATTGCCCTGCCGACCGGACAGTTGGACTACAACGTCGGTATCGGGATGACTGACGACGGTGACTTCGCCCCGGTCGGGCGCTTGTCGCTGACACAGGAAACCAGGCGCAGCGCCTGGTCAGCCGAGTTCGTGGCGGCACTCGTGCCAGACGATGACGACGCAGTGGCGACCATGTCCCTGGAACTGGGCTACACCGAAGCACTCACCGAATCCCTCGGCCTGACACTGGCCGTCAATTACGGGGTCACGAGCCCCCTGGGTGACTCGACCGATCCCGAACGTCGGCGCGCGACCGTCGAAGCAAGCCTGACCAGGGAACTGACACGGGACTGGGGGCTTACCGCCGGCTATATCGGGCGGTATTCGAAGGACGAAGGTTCCGACTCGGCTTGGTCGAATGGGGCGTTCGTGGAAATCGGGCGCAGCTTCTCGATCCGGCCCTAGGCCACCTTCGCATCATCTGCCTGCCCCTTTCCAAGGCGGATCGCCTGCGCTAAGGGGCGCTGCCATCCGGACGTGAAAGGACTACCCGTCATGGGCTACAGGGTCGCCGTCGCGGGCGCCACAGGCAACGTGGGCCGCGAGATGCTCAACATTCTCGCCGAGCGCGAGTTTCCCGCCGACGAGGTGGT
>CAYYOE010000007.1:0-35355 GCA_964473055.1 uncultured Rhodobacterales bacterium
CGCTACAGCCGCCCGGTCACGCACCGCGCGGGGACCAGCGCCGCACTCAGCACCCCGCCGCGGTTGCGCCCCACGACCAGCGGGAACATCACCCGCTCATCGGGACAGCCCATCCGCGCCTCGGCTCCCACAGCGATCACCATCGCCTCGGGGGGCAGGTCCATGGGGAAGGTCACCTCGTAGAAGTTCGCCGCCCGCCCCCGGATCGGCGCGGTCAGGATCGGCACACCGGCATCGCGGGCGGTGTAGTGCATGTCGGCCAGCACGTCCCGGTCCGACGTGACCACCGCCACCGCGCCGGTTTCCGCCACGATCCGCAGGATGTCGCGCGTCAGGTCGGCGCGTCCGATGTAGCGGTCGGCGATGGGCCGGTCGCGGCCCAGCCGCGTCTCGGGGAACACCGTCACCAGCGGCAGGGCGATTACCGCCAGCAGGTTCACCCCCACGACGGCCCAGCCCAGCACCGGACGCGCCGCCAGGGCCGCGCCGATCAGCACCGCCCCCGCCAGATAGGCCGTCACCGCCCAGTTGGCGAAGGCCTGGTCCAGAAGCGCCTGCACCGTCACCACCGCCACGATGGGCACCGAAAACACCACCAGCACCGCGCCCTCGCGCCCCTCCGGCCGCAGCCAGCGCCAGACCAGAACCACCAGCGCCACCGGCCCCAGCACCGCCGCCTGCACCGCCAGGAACTCGGCCGCGCCCGCCCAGTTCAGCCCGGTCACTCCACGCCGCACCCAGCCCGCGTTGTCGGCGGTATGGGACAGCGTCATGAACCCGTTCGCGGCATTCCACGCGATGTTCGGCGCGATCACCACGGCCAGCGCCAGAGCCGCCGCGCCAGCCGCCCGCCACCCAGGTCGCGCCGACGACAGCAGCAGCGCGGCCAGCGCCGCGCACAGCACCAGATAGACCCCGGCATATTTGCCCAGCATCGCCAGTCCGACCATCGCACCGGCCAGCGCCGCCGTGCCCGTCCCCCCCTCGCCGCGCAGCACCCGCAGCCAGAACAGAAGCGCCGCCGCCCAGAACGGCGCCAGCACCGTGTCGGTCGACATCAGCAGGCCGCCCAGCGCCACGAAAGGGAAGGTCACATAGACCGCCGCCGTCCAGATCGCCGCGCGCGGCCCGAACACCTCGAACGCCACGCGACCGAGGATCAGGGCGGTCGCGCCATGAAAGAGCGGCCCTGCGACCCGCACCCAGAACGTCGCATCCGATCCGCCGATTTCCGTGAAGGCGCGGATCACCCAGCCGACCATCGGCGGCTTGGAATAGTAGCCCCAGTCCAGCCGCTGCCCCCACAGCCAGTACTGTGCCTCGTCCACGAACAGGTCGGTGCGGTTCAGCCCCAGCATCGCGACCCGGAATGACGTGACGGCCAGCACGACCAGAAGCGCCGGGCCAAGCCAGCCCCGATCCGCCTCAGGCATCCGGCGTCACCTGGGCGGCGCGGCGCTCAGCATGGATCAGCCAGAGGTTCCGGGCATAGATGAACAACCCCATCGACTGGCCCAGGATGAACACCGGATCGCGGCGATAGACGGCATAGGCGAACAGGATCACGCCGCCCGCCAGCGAGAAATACCAGAAGGCCACCGGCACGGTCGATTTCTTCGCCCGCTCCGACGCGATCCACTGCACGAGGAACCGCGCAGTGAACAGCAACTGGCCGCCAAGGCCAATCGCGACCCACCAGAATTCGGTCCAGTCCTTGACGTTCAGGAAGGTGAACACGGCCTCCACGGCGCTACCCCTCGGCCTCCGGCGCGGCCTTCTTGCGCCGACGGATCAGCCACATCACCCCGAACAGGTCCACCGCACCCACGATGGCGCGCTGCAGATTGGAATACTTCGACCGTCCCGCCCCCCGCGCGCGGTGGCTGACATCCACATGCGCGACCTGCCAGCCATCGCGGGAAAACAGCGCGGGCAGGTAGCGGTGCATGTGGTCGAAGTAGGGCAGCGCGAGGTATCCGTCGCGGCGGAACCCCTTCAGCCCGCACCCCGTGTCACGGGTGGAATCCTTCAGCATCCACGCGCGCAACCCGTTTGCAGCCTTCGACGCCAGCCGCTTGGACAGCGTGTCCTGCCGGTCCACCCGCTGACCGGCGACCAGGCCCAGCCGACCGGCCGTGTCGGCCAGCAGGGGGGCGGCGAGCTTCGGCAGTTCCTCGGGCGGGTTCTGGCCGTCGCCGTCCAGCGTCAGCACGATCCGGCCCTGTGCCGCCAGCACGCCTGAATGCACCGCCGCACTCTGCCCGCCTGATCGGGGGTGGCGCACCAGCCGCACCGGGACGGCATGGCGCGCGGCGGCCGCATGAACAGATGCGCCCGTATCGTCGGTCGAACCGTCGTCCACCACGATCACTTCGAAGGCGGAGCCGCCCGACAGCGCGGCCACGATTCCATCGACCAGCGTGCCGATGTTCCCGGCCTCGTCCTTGGCGGGGACGACGACCGAAATCTCTGGCAGGGGGGACGGAACGGTGGACACTGGATGCGGGACTTCTCGTCAGGATGCCGAGGCCCCTATAGCCTTGCTCCGTGCCCGACACCACCCGGGACGCTTTCGTCAGAGGCCGGTGGCGTTCTGCTGCTCATGTCCGGTGGGCGAGGGCCAGTTCCAGACCTAAGTGCGCCGACGTCATCGCCGGTTGATCGGCGCACCCCGCCCGGAACAGCCGCGAAGCGGCCCGGGCAGCGGATGGCCGCCCCACCGGCCAGCCGCTTTGGTGAAACCTGCGCGCGTTCAACCGTCGCAATGACCTGGCGGGATAGAGTGCAGACCACAATCGGAGCAGCGGCAGTCCGCGGCCATCCGCCACCCTCCGTCGTCAGAACAGCATTCTCGTTCTGACGAAGTCGCCGACCCGCTTTCGCATCTCGGGGCTTCGTGACAGAGGCAGCACCCTACCGCCGCCCCTCGCGCAGCCACGCACCCACCGTCAGCATCGCGGCAATCAGCAGGAAGGCCCAGGCGGGCAGGAAGGGGCTGATCCGCACATCCGCCGTGACATAGGCCGCGCGTGGCGTGATGCCGATCCAACCACGCCCAACGGCAGGCCGCCCTTCTGCCACGCGGCGGATCGTGGGGATGCCGTCCTCCAAGCGCACCACGCCGCCATTCGTCGCCCGCGCCAGCGACAGCAGGCCGGCATCGGACGCGATGGTCTCGATGAACTCGCGAGGCGCGGCCGGACCCAGCGCCGCCACGGCGGTCGTGTCGCCCTCGGCCAGACGGTACAGGCCGATCTCGGGGCCCTCGAACACCGCCTCGAACCGGCCGGGCGCGACCTCGTCCATCGGCAGGACCGTTACGCTGCCGTCGGGCGCGGTAATCTCGACGTCCCGGGCACCTTCGCCCAGGGTGCGGCGGACGATGGTCATGGTCTGGCCGCGCGCCGAGGCGGTCAGGGTTTCTTCCTCCAGTTCCGGTTCGCGCATCAGCCAGTGCGCCAGTCGCCGCAGCAGTTCCAGATCCGGCCCGCCGCCTTCATAGCCGCGCGACCACAGCCACGAATGGTCCGACGCCATCAGTGCGATCCGCCCCTGCCCGATCCTGTCAAGCAGCAGCAGCGGCCGTGCGCCCGCTCCCGCCATCACCACCTGCGCCCCGTCCGGGCCACCAGTCGGGATCACCTCGACCGTGCGGAACCAGCGGCCCCAGGGCGCATCGCCCTCGGTCTCGGCCCGGCTTGCCGCTTCCAGCCCTTCGGTCACGGGGTGTCGGCGGCCCAGATCGGTGATCGTCGGCAGGAACGCCTCTTCCACCACACGGCCAGACGGCGCGCCGGGCAGGATATCGCCAAGCGGCGAGCGATACAGGCTGTCGGCCACCGCATAGTCCGGCCCTGCCGCCACCAGCACCGCGCCGCCGTTGGCCACATACTGCCTCACGTTGTCCAGATAGCTGACCGGCAGGATCCCCCGCCTGCGGTAGCGGTCGAAGATTATCAGGTCGAATTCGTCGATCTTGTCCACGAACAGCTCGCGCGTCGGAAACGCGATCAGCGACAGTTCCGACACTGGCACCCCGTCCTGCTTGTCCGGTGGCCGCAGGATGGTGAAATGCACAAGATCCACCGACGAATCCGACTTGAGCAGATTGCGCCAGGTCCGCTCGCCCGCGTGCGGTTCGCCCGACACCAGCAGCACCCGCAGCCGATCGCGCACGCCGTTGATCTGCACGATTGCCGAATTGTTGCGGTCGGTCAGTTCACCGTCCTGCACCGGCGTGGACAGCTGGATGACGTTGATGCCGCCGTTCTGCAGGTTTATCGGCAATTCCACCGGCCGCCCCGTGGGGATCGAGAACCGCACCGGCTCGCTTCCACCGATCGAGGCCACCAGTTCGGCGGGCCCGGCCATCGCCTCGGGCACCGCGCCCTGGTCCTCGATCCGCAGGGTCAGCGTCACGGGTTCGCCCAGGATCGCGAAGGCGGGCGCCTGGCTGACCACCAGCCGACGGTCCCAGTCGCCCTCGCGCCCGGTCAGAAGCACGTTCGCGGGCGCCGGGAAGGCGGGTGCGCGCTCGAGGTCGTGCACCTGCCCGTCGGTGATGAACAGCACACCTGCCACACGCGCGCGCGGCTCCTCGGCCAGGGCCTGCTGGGCAGCGGTCATCAGCTCGGTGCCCGCGTCGCCCGCGCCATCGCCCACACGGACCACCCGCAATTCGGTGTTCGGCAGGCGGGCCAACTGCGCCTCGATCCCCGCCAGCGCGGCGGCGGACTGGTCCGACCGGTCGCCGATCCGGTTGCTGGCGCTGTCGTCCACCACCGCGATCACGATGTCGGACAGGGGTGTGCGATCCTCCTCCTGCAGGGACGGGTTCAGGATGCCCAGCACGATGGCCGCGCCCGACAGCGCCCGTATCCACCAGCCCGCCAGCCCGCGCCACAGCCCGAAGGCCAACAGCACCGCGAACACCGCCCCCAGCGCCCAGAGCGACCAGACCGGCAGAAGCGGCGCAAAGACGACCGAACCCGTCATTGGCCCAGCCTGTCCAGCAGCGCGGGCACATGCACCTGGTCGGATTTGTAGTTGCCGGTCAGCGCATGCATGATCAGGTTCACGCCGAACCGATAGGCGATCTCGCGCTGGCGTTCGCCCGCAAAGCCCCGCCCCACCGGCACGGTGTTCAGCCCCCGGTCATCCACCGCCCAGGCCGCCGCCCAGTCGTTGCCGCCAATCACCACGGGCGTGACGTTGTCGTTCAGGTTGCGAAACGGCATCCCGTCGGCCCGCACGGCATCGGCCGGCGCGGCCTCGACCCAGACATCGCGGCTGAGGTGGCGTCCGGGGAAATCCTGGATCAGGTAGAAGGTGCGCGTCAGCACATGGTCGTCGGGGATCGGCTCCAGCGGCGGGATGTCCAGCGGACGGGCCAATTGCTGCAACTTGCGCCCTGCGGGCGACGACGCACCGAAGGCCGCGGTATCGGAATCGCGCGTGTCGAACATCAGCATCCCGCCCGTGCGCAGGTAGCGGTTCAGCCTTCCATAGGCCGCGTCCGAGGGGATAGGCTGGCTGTCCACGACCGGCCAGTAGAGAAAGGGAAAGAAGGCCAGTTCGTCGGCCTCCAGGTCCACCCCCATCGGCTCGGCCGGTTCGATCGAGGTGCGGGCATACAGCACTTGGCTCAACCCGCGCAGCCCCGCCTCGGACAGGGCGTCCACCCGGGCATCGCCGGTGATGACGTAGGCCAGCACCACCTCGGTCGTCGCCTCCAGCGCGAAGGCGTCATCGGCCTGGGCCGGAGGAGGCACAAGGGGCAGGGCGAGGGCCAGAACGGCGGCCCCCGTGCGCGCCCCGCGCAGGACACCCGACAGCCGCCCCGCCACGAACAGCGATGCAATCACATCGGCCATCAGCAAGAGCAGCGCCACCGCCAGCACATGGCCCTTGAGCGGCATCTCACGCACGGCAGCCAGCCCCTCGACCACGATCCGCGCGGGCCAGGCGGCAGGCACCAGCACCGCATCGGCCGCCAGCGCGTTGACCGCCAACCGCCGATCCTCGCCCGCATACAGACCGGGCGGCATGTCCGGGCCGGGCCGGGCGGTCGCCAGAACCTCGCCCGCGACACCGGGCAGCGTTCCCGCATTTCCCAGCTGGCCGAAGGCGTCCATCACTTCCTCCGGGGTCCAGACCGTGCCCGCCAGATCCTCGGCCGACGGCATCCCGGCCCGGGTGCTGATCGCCAGCCGTTCCAGCATCGCCACGAACAGGCCCGACAGCGGCAGCGTCGACCATTCCGCATTGGCGGTGACGTGAAACAGCACCACCTGCCCCTCGCCCATCCGATTGCGCGTCACCAGCGGCGTGCCATCGGCCAACGCGGCGATCACGCGGTCGGACAGCGTGGGATCGGGCTGCGCCATCACCTGCGCGCTGACCGTGACCTCGGGCGGCACGGGCAGCCCGAAGAACGGGCTTTCGGCCGGGAAATCGGCCAGGGCCTTGGGCTCGCCCCAGCTCATGGCGCCGCCCACGGTGCGCCCGCCCGCCCGCAGCCGCACCGGCAACAGCGGGTCCTCGACCGTCGCGCCCAGGTCGCCCGACGACGCCAGCCTTGGGCCCGCAAACCGCAACAGCATCCCGCCGCCCTCGATCCAGCCGATCAGCGCCTCGCGTTCGGCGTCCGTCACGGTGGCCACATCGGCCAGCACGATCACGTCGGGGTTTGCCGGCAGCAGGTCGGCGATCGACCCCGACAGAAGGTCGGTGGTCGGCCCCAGCGCGCGTTCCAGGTAATGCGTGGGCGACAGCAGCTGCAGCCCCTCGCGGTTCTCGGTGCCAGCGATGATCGCCACTTCGCGGCGGCGCAGGCTGTCGTCGGTGATCGCGACGGCCCCCGCCGACCGCACGCCCACCACCTCGAACCGCCGCACGCGGTTGCGCAGTTCCGCGGGCAGCGCCACCTCAACCTCGGCGGTTCCCTCGCCCGCCGCGAAGGTCGCGGCTACGCGGGCCAGTTCGCGCTCGACGCCCGAAGGGTCGGGCCCGCGGGCGGAAATCTCGATCTCCTGCGTATCTTCGGTCTGTGCGCGCAGGGCGGTCAGCCGGATCAGGGACCCGTCGAATTCGGCCGGGCGCAAGGCGACCGGCCCCCGCGCGCCCTGGAACGCGGTGACGGGGCCCCGCGCCTCGAACGCCGCCAGCATGGCGGGGCGCCAGGGATGATCCAGCCCATCCGACAGCCACAGCGTCTCGAACGGGCCCTCCAGCCCCGCCGCCCAGTCCGTCAGGACCGACACCTCCGGCACCCAGGGGGCGGGTTGCAACGACGGCAGACGCACGGTCCAGGCCTCGGCCGACTGGAACACCGGGGCCTCGGGCGCGCCCAGCACCGCAACGGCCACCGACCGGCCATCGCGCGCGGCCTCGGACAGGGCCACCTCGACCCGCGCGATCCGGGCGGGCCAGTCGCGCGCATCGGCCCAGGTGCCATCCAGCACGATCAGCAGGGGGCCCGTACCCGTGCGCCGGTCCTCGGGGTTCAGCACCGGGCCGGCGAAGGCCAGGATCAGACCCGCGACCGCCAGCATCCGCAAGAAAAGCAGCCACCACGGCGTGCGGTCGGTCTGCGTTTCGTCGTCGGTCAGGCCCAGCAGCAGCGCCACGCCCGGAAACCGCCGCCGGATCGGCGCGGGCGGCACGGCGCGCAGGATAAGCCACAGCACCGGCAGCGCGGCCAGCGCCAGCAGCAAAAGAGGGGCCGTGAAACCCAGGGCGCCCACGGACCACATCAGCGGCGCCGCTCCATCGCGCCATAGACCCACAACAGCGCCGCCTGCGGCGAGGCGTCGGTATGGTGGCACAGGTATTGCCAGCCGGTCAGCCGGGCCAGTGCGGTCAGCCGGTCCTTTCGTTCGCCCAGTCGCGCCAGATAGCGTTCCTTCAGGTCGGACGCCTTCAGCGTCTCGTGCCGCAGCGTCCCGCCCACCGATTCGAACACCGTCCGTCCGTCAAAGGGAAACGCCTCCTCGGCCGGGTCCAGCACCTGCAGCATCACGCCCTTGATCCCGTGGTCGGCCGCTTCCAGCACCTGGGCCTCGACCTCGTCGAACCGGGCCAGGAAATCCGACACCAGCACCGCCCGGGCATGGGCGGGCATCCCCCGCAGGACCGGCGCGCCATAGTCGCCCGCGTCGGCAGGCCGCGTCAGCGCATCGGCCAGCCGCAGCATCTGCACCCGGCCCGACCGCGGCGGCACGTCGTGGTCGGTCAGCCCCACCCGTTCGCCCCCGCGGTTCAGCAGGACGGCCACAGCCAGCGCCAGAAGCCGCGCGCGATGCTCCTTGGTGGGCAGGTCGGCGCGCGAGGCAAAGTCCATCGACCGCGCCCGGTCCACCCAGACTTCGACCGTCTGCGCGGCCTGCCATTCCTTTTCCCGCACGAAGTGCCCGTCCGACCGCGCGCTGCGGCGCCAGTCGATGCTCCGCGCCTCGTCCCCGGGGCGCGACGGACGATACTGCCAGAACTCGTCACCCAGCCCCACGCGCCGCCGCCCGTGGTCGCCCAGGATCACCGTCTGCGCCAGATGCTCGGCCTCGGCCAGAAGGGGCGGCAGCCCGCCCGACAGCCCCTCGGCATCGGCGCGCAGATCGGCGGCAAGGCTCACGCCGCGGCCTCGGTCCGGGTCACGCTTTCCGCCACGCTCGTGATGATCCGCCCCAGCGTCTCGCCCCGAGCCCGCGCGGCGAAGGACAGCGCCATCCGGTGCGTCAGGACCGGCGCCGCCATGTTCACCACGTCCTCGGGCGACGGCACCAGCCGCCCGTCCAGCAATGCCCGCGCCCGCACCGTCAGCATCAGCGCCTGCGCGGCGCGCGGCCCCGGCCCCCAGCCCACACTGTCGCTGACCGCCTTCGGCGCGCCCGCCTCGCCCGGCCGGCACGACCGCACCAGATCGAGGATCAGTTCCAGCACCGCCTCGCCGACCGGCATCTGTCGCACCAGCACCTGCGCCGCGATCAGTTCATCCGCCGTGAACACCGCATGGGATTCCGCATCGCCCACCCCGGTCGTGGCCAGCAGGATGTCGCGCTCGGCCGCGCGCGAGGGGTAAGGCACGTCGATCTGCACCAGGAACCGGTCCAGCTGCGCTTCGGGCAGGGGATAGGTCCCCTCCTGCTCGATCGGGTTCTGCGTCGCCAGCACATGAAACGGCGCGGGCAACGGATGTGGCTGGCCCGCGATGGTGACCGATTTCTCCTGCATCGCCTGCAGCAGCGCCGACTGCGTGCGGGGGCTGACGCGGTTGATCTCGTCGGCCAGGAGAAGCTGGCAGAACACCGGCCCCTCCAGGAACCGGAACGACCGCGACCCGTCGGGCGCTGTTTCCAGCACTTCCGACCCCAGGATATCGGCAGGCATCAGGTCGGGCGTGAACTGCACCCGCGCCCCGTTCAGCCCCAGAACGGTCGCCAGAGTGTCAACCAGCCGCGTCTTGCCCAGGCCCGGCAAGCCGATCAGCAGCCCGTGCCCGCCGCACAGGATCGACGACAGCACCAGGTCCACCACCCGGTCCTGCCCGATGAACCGCTTGCCGATGCTGGCCTTCGCCTCGGCCAGTTTCGCCCCCAATGCCTCGATTTCGGACACCAGCTTGTCGGTCTCGGCCATGACGCGGAACTCCTTCGTGCCTATATGGGCATTCGACACAACTATGCCGACAAGGGCAAATGGCAAAAGCGATCCCGCCACAATTCCCCGTGACCCCGGCCGCGGAACCGTCTGCCGAAGGGCTGGCCGCGACTGCGAAACGGGCAGGCGCCAAGGGTCCGCCCCCGGTGCACCTGTGGAACCCGCCCCATTGCGGCCAGATCGACATGGAGATCCGCCGCGACGGCACCTGGTTCTACCAGGGCACCCCCATCGGGCGCGCGGGGATGGTGCGGCTGTTCGCCTCGATCCTGCGGCACGATCCGGAAGGCCATGTCCTTGTCACGCCGGTCGAAAAGGTCGGCATCCGCGTGCAGGACGCGCCCTTCGTCGCCGTGGACTTCGAGGTGACAGGGGCGGGCGAGGACCAGGCGATCACCTTCACCACCAACCTCGGCGACCGCGCCACCGCCGGGCCCGACCATCCCGTTCGCGTGACGCTCGACCCCGCCACGGGCGAACCCGCGCCCTACGTCCATGTGCGCGGCCCGGTCGCGCGGGGGCTGGAGGCGCGGATCGACCGCAAGTCCTTCTATAGGCTGGTGGATATCGGCTGCGACCGGGACGGCTGGTTCGGCGTCTGGTCGGGGGGCAAGTTCTTTCCGATCGCGCCGACTGGCGGCGATTGAACAACACACCCAGCCCGGAACAGCCGCAAAGCGGCCCGGGCAGCGGATGGCCGCCCCCACGGCCAGCCGCTTCGGTGACACCAGCGCGCGTTCAACCGTCGCAATGACTTGACGCCATAAAGCGCGTACGACCGGCGTTGCAGCGGCAGTCCGCGGCCATCCGATGCCCTCCGTCACAATGAAATTGGACCCTTCGGTGGCGCTGACCACCTACCGCCGCGCGCGCCGCCAACCCGCGGCCTGCGCCTCTGCCTCGGAACAGAACCAGCGCTCGCCCCGGGATTCGGTGATGACGGTCGCGTCATAGTCCACCTGCCCCGGCAGGTGATAGATCCGCCCCGCGCCCGAGATGTTGCCCTTGATCGCGCACTCCCCCGCAACCGGCGCAACCGGGACCGCCGATTGCCGCAGCCGCGCGCGATACGCCTCGGGCGCCTCGACCCCGCCCGACCAGATGCCAAGCCCGGCCACGGCGGCGGATTTCTCGTCCAGATCGTAGTCCATGCCAAAGCGGCGATAGGCCATCGCCCAGCCTTCGCCCACGATCCGCGCGCCCATGTCCGCGCCACCGACCATGCAGCGTGCCACGGTGCGGCCATAGCGGTCGGTGTCGGTCTGCTCGCAGACCGCCCGCTGTCCGCCAAAGGCCGCGCGCACCTGTTCCGTGACCCAGGTTCCGCAGGCCCAGGTCCCACCACGACCGTCCTCGCAGGTCTGGGCCCCCTCCGGGGCATCGATGGCGTGCAGCCGCACCCGCGTGCGGCCCACGTCCAGCGTGTCGCCGTCAATCACCCGGACCGTGCCGGAAAACGACTGCGCCGACGCGGGCAGGGACAGGCCGACGCCCAGCACCAGCGAAACGATCAGGGAACAAATCCTTAACATGCTCCGAAAATGGGAAGAGCGGACGCGTCAGGCAACCCGAAATCTTAACGAAGGTTAACACCATCGACACCGACAGCGTGCCGAACAGGCAGTGTGCCGCGCCACCCGGTTGCCTTCCCCCGCGCCGGGTGCTTTCTGCATCGGCGGGCGCCCTGCCCCCCTCTCAACCCGGACGCCGCCCTTGGCCAGCCCTGCCCCGTCTTCAGCCGACGACACCCGCGCGGGCTTTGCCTTCGCGCTGTCGTCCTACCTGTTCTGGGGCATCCTGCCGATCTACATGAAGGCGCTGGCGCACGTTCCCCCGGTCGAGGTCGTGGCCCATCGCATCCTGTGGTCGATCCCGATTGCGGGCCTCGTTCTTCTGGCCACCCGCCGCACCGCCGACCTGCGCGCGGCACTGGCCAGTCCCCGGACGCTGGCCATGGTGGCGATGCCCGCGGCCATCGTGTCCCTGAACTGGGGCATCTACGTCTGGGCCATCGGCACGGGCCGGGCGCTGGACGCGGCGCTGGGCTACTACGTCAACCCGCTGTTTTCCGTGTTCCTTGGCCGCGTCCTGCTGGGCGAACGGCTTTCGCCGCTGAAATGGGCCGCCATCGCGCTGGCGGCAGGCGCTGTCGCGGTGCTGTGGGTCGATGCGGGGCAACTGCCCGTCGCCGCCGTGGGGCTGACCGTGACCTGGGGCTTTTACGCCTATTTCAAGCGCCGCCTACCCATAGGCCCGACGCAGGGCTTCATGGTCGAGGTGCTGCTTCTGGCACCCTTCGCCCTGATCGGCCTGGCCTGGTTCGCCGCCACCGGCACCGGGCACTTCGCCACGGGTCCGACGTCTGACACCGTGCTGCTGATCGGCACCGGGTTCGTTACCGCCGTGCCACTGATCCTCTATGCCTGGGGGGCCAAGGGGCTGCGGCTGTCCACCATCGGGATGCTGCAATACGTCTCGCCCACGCTGATCCTGCTGACCGCGGTCTTCGTTTTCGCCGAACCCTTCGGCCCCGCCCAGCGCATCGCCTTTCCGATGATCTGGGGCGCGCTGGCAATCTTTACCGTGGCGCTCGTGCGGGAAGGACGTCGTCAGGACAGGTTAACCAAACCATAACGTGCACGATCATTGTATAACTTAATCAACATCTTGACTGTTTGTGCACATGTGCACAAACCTCACTTCAGGGCCCGCCAGCCGATATCGCGGCGGAAAAACCCGCCCGGCCAGTCGATCCGGCCGGCCAGCCCGTAGGCCCGGTCCCGCGCCTCGGCCAGGCTGTCGCCTCGCCCCGTCACCGACAGGACCCGCCCCCCCGCGGCCACCACCTGCCCATCCTTCAGGGCCGTCCCGGCATGAAAGACCGCGTGCCGGCTGTCCCCGGGCAGGCCCTCCAGCCCCCCGATGGGATCGCCCTTGCCATAGTCGCCCGGATACCCCCGCGCCGCCATCACCACCGTCAGGGCGTGATCGTCGGCCCAGTTCACCCGCGCCTCCGAAAGCCGCCCCTCGGCACAAGCCAGGATCAGGTCCAGGGCCTGCCCCCCCAGCCGCATCATCAGAACCTGACACTCCGGGTCGCCGAAGCGGACGTTGTATTCCACCAGCCGCGCCCGGCCGCCCTCGATCATCAGCCCGGCATAGAGAACCCCCGAATAGGGCGTCCCCCGCCGCGCCAGTTCCGCCACCGTGGGGCCGATGATCTCGTCCAGCGCTTGCCGCTCGATTTCCGGCGTCAGCACCGGCGCGGGCGAATAGGCCCCCATGCCGCCGGTGTTCGGCCCGGTATCGCCTTCGCCCACCCGCTTGTGATCCTGCGCCGACCCGATGGGCAGCACATCCGTCCCGTCCACCAGCACGAACAGGCTGGCCTCCTCGCCGCCCATGAACTCCTCGATCACGACCGACGCGCCCGCCGCGCCATGCAGTCCGCCGAACATGTCGCGGACGGCGTCCTCGGCCTCCGCCAGCGTCATCGCCACGACGACACCCTTGCCCGCGGCCAGCCCGTCCGCCTTGACCACGATCGGCGCCCCCCGCGCCCGCAGGTAGTCCAGCGCCGGCCCTTCCGCATCGAGCCGCGCCCAGGCGGCCGTGGGCGCGCCGACCGCATCGCAGACTTCCTTGGTGAAGGTCTTGGACGCCTCCAGCCGCGCCGCCGCGGCGCCCGGCCCGAACACCGTCACGCCCACCTCGCGCAGCCGGTCGGCGACGCCCGCCGCCAACGGTGCCTCGGGCCCCACGATCACCAGGTCGATGGCGTTCTCTTCCACGAACACCGCCACCATGCCCGGATCGCAGATGTCGAACGCGGCAACCTCGGCGATCCCCGCGATCCCCGCATTCCCCGGCGCGACGATCAGCCGGTCGCACTTGGGGTTCTGCTGGACAGCCCAGGCGAGCGCATGTTCCCGCCCGCCGCCACCAAGGATCAGGATGTTCATGGGTCGCCCCCGCTTGGCCCCGTCTGCCCCGCGTCCTATGGTCCGGGCAGCGCCACCGCAAGGCCCTCGCCCCGGAGCACCGCCATGGACCTGTTCGAGACCGACGCACCCGAGCCCGCCGGACGGAACGAGCCCGAATTCACCGTGTCCGAGATCTCGGGCGCGGTGAAACGGATGATCGAGGGCGAGTTCGGCCATGTCCGCGTGCGGGGCGAGGTGGGGCGCGTGTCGCGCCCTGGGTCGGGGCACCTGTACTTCGACCTAAAGGACGACCGCGCCGTGATCGCCGCCGTCACCTGGAAGGGCCAGGCCGCCCGGCTGACCACCCGCCCCGAGGAAGGGATGGAAGTGGTCGCCATCGGCCGGCTGACGACCTTCCCCGGCCAGTCGAAATACCAGATGATCGTCGAGGACCTGCGCCCCGCTGGTCAGGGCGCGTTGATGCTGATGCTGGAAAGGCGGCGGCAGGCGCTGGCGGCCGAGGGGTTGTTCGACGAGGGGCGCAAGAAGCCCATCCCCTACCTGCCCGGCGTGATCGGCGTCGTCACCTCGCCCTCCGGTGCGGTGATCCGCGACATCCTGCACCGACTGCGCGACCGTTTTCCCCGTCAGGTTCTGATCTGGCCGGTAGCGGTGCAGGGCGAGAAATGCGCCCCCGAGGTCGCGCGGGCGATCCGCGGGTTCAACGCGCTGGCCCCGGGCGGCCCGATCCCGAGACCTGACCTGATCATCGTGGCGCGCGGCGGCGGCAGCCTGGAGGATCTGTGGGGCTTCAACGAGGAGATCGTGGTGCGCACGGCCGCCGCCAGCCGCATCCCGCTGATTTCGGCCGTCGGGCACGAAACCGACACGACCCTGATCGACTTTGCGTCAGACCGCCGCGCACCGACGCCGACGGCGGCGGCAGAGATGGCGGTGCCGGTACGACTGGATCTTTTGGCGGCGACGGGGGATTTCGGCACAAGGATGACCCGCGCCGCAGCGCGGGCGCTGGCTTTGCGGCGGCAACGACTGGCGGACCTGTCGCGCGCCCTGCCCCGCCCTGACCGGCTGACCGAGGGTGCGGCACAAAGGCTGGATGCCTTGGCAGGGCGGCTGCCGTCGGCACTGCGGGCAGGGGTGCAGGCCCGGCATGTCGCGCTTGCACGGGCGGCGGCGACCTTGCGGCCCGGGTTCCTGCGCGATGCGGCCGCAAGACGGTCGCAACGCCTGATTGACCTGTCCGCACGGCTGGGTGCAGCCCATGGCGCGCGTCTCAGGGCCGAAGCCAGGGCGCTGGCACAGGCGCGCGCCGACCTGGCCGGCCTGACACGGCGCCTTGCCGCCGCGCCCGCCCTGCAGCACGCAACCCTGCGCGACAGGCTGGTCCATCTGGACCGATTGCGCCAGACGCTGGGATATACCGAGACCCTGTCGCGCGGCTATGCCGTCGTGCGCGCGGACGCCCGCATCGTGACATCCCGCGCTGCCGCGGCGGCCTCAAAGGCACTTGAGATCGAGTTCCGCGACGGCCGACTGTCGGTTGCGCCGGGATCCGAGGATCCACAGGGGCGCCTGTTCTGAGATCGGAACACCGCGCCCCGGGGGCCGGGCCGGACGGCCGCGTGCCCGTCCGTCGATCGACGAGGCGCCCTGTGCACGTCGGGCAGACTATTCCCCTGCGTGGCGCTGCTCGGGGCGGAAACGGGTATCGTCTGCCACGGTGAACTGTCCCCGCTTCAGCTTCTGGATGCGTCCCTGACGCAGCAGCAGACCGAACGACCGCAGCTGTTCCTCGCGACTGAATTCATCCTCGGCCCCTTCCCCGACGCGCATCATCTGCATCAGTTGCGGGCGCGAGAAACTGGGCCGCCCCTCGACAAAGGCGGTATAGGCCGCCGCCGCCTCGAGCATGTCCGGCAAGTCACGGGCACCCATCGTTTCAGCGAATACGGCAAAGCCGCCTGAGGAAACTTCCTCGCCCTCGTCGGACGAGACCTCGCGGGTCGTGACCCGACGCGGGCGGACCGTCCCGGCCAGGGCATCGTGCGACCGGGTCGAAACCTCGGCGACGTCGACCCGCTGTTCGCTCACCAGCATCAACGGCGGCATGCGGCGCACGGTGCGGGGCTGACCGTCATCGACAGGACGGCGCGGGCGCACCACACGGGCAAGATCCTCGCGGAACTTGTCGATGGCCGAGCCGATGCTTCCTTCGTCCGCTTTGACTCCGGTCTCCGGCGCGACCTTGTCCGCCCGCGCCGCAGCCACGGCAGCCTTGAGGTGCGCGATCGCCGACCGCCGCCGATTCACTTCGGTGCTTTCGAGCTGACTGTTCGTTTCTGCCAGCAGCCGGTCCACGGACGTCTCCTCGGGAACCCGCTCCAGGTCTTCTACCGCAAGGTCGTGACCCGCGCGCGCCGACTGACCAGCATCGCTTGCGCCATCGTCTGCCGGGTCGGCACCGAGTTCCGGGCCGTCTCCGTCGACATCGTCGAGTTCGGGATCGGCCGACAACATGAGCGGTGGCGCCTCGGCTTCGTCGAGGGAACCGAACTGGTCCTGCAAGTCGGCATCATGTCCATCGAGATCCGTTTCGACGGCACCGTCAACGGCAGCATCGACAGCGACAGCATCGGGTTCGTCGTCAGAAACGGAGGCGACCCGCAGCGAATTGTCGAGCCTCAGAGGCGGCGCTGCCAGTTCGGAATAATCCAGGGCTTCGTCGTCCGCCACGGTATCCAGCTGCCATTCCTCGACAACCGCATCCGTCTCGACGGCGGCCGCGTCACGGGTCAGGTCCCCTTCTGTTCGGGCCTCCTCGTCCGCTTCGTCCTCGACCTCGTCCTTGCCGATGGCACGGATCGCGGCGAGCAGGCTTGCTGTCCGGTCATCCCGATCGCCGCCATCGTCAGCCGCGCCCACGGCACTGTCCTCATGGCGCGCGTCCACCGTGTCATCCGCCGTGGAGTAGACGTCATCCGGTGCAATGCGGCCTGAGAGCACGTCTTCCAGACGGTCGGTGGCGACCGCCGCTGCGTGGTCAGCCTTGCGCAGGGCAACGAGGCGTGCCGCAGGGGTATCCATCGTCTCCGGCAGGGTTGCAGCGACCGCATCGTCCGTGCCGGCCTCTTCATAGGCGTCGGGTCCGGGCGCCGGCGCCTCGAGCCCCGCGGGCGCTTCGTTCGCCAAGACTGGCAGTTCAGCAGCCTCGGTTTCCGTCGTCAGGAAATCCAATTCGGAAACCGGATCGAGCGGATCTTCGTCGCCAGCATCCACCGGCTCGAGGGCAACATGATCGGGTGCCGGGGGATGGCTCTCCTCATGCGGATGCTCAAACTCGTCCGACGCGCGGACTTCGGCAGCGTCGGCGATGGCGTCCGAAACGACTGCTACCTCGGGCTCGACCTCGGCAGGGCTCTCGATTTCCGAGGCTTCGACTGCGGCATATTCGGGCCGGGGGTGCCCTGCCTCGGGCATGTCCGCCGACGCGAACTGATCGTCATGTTCGTCCGTGGCTGTCAGTGTCACATCACCCACGTCCTCGGCTTCGAAGGCGGAAGTCGGTGTGCCAAGCGCGGATACGGGTTCGACAGGTTCGGGATGGCCCGGCTCGGCAAATGCCTGTGCAGCGGGGGCGGAAAATGGTTCCGGGGCAAAGGAGCCGGCGAGCACCGCGTCGGAACCGTCCGCCACGTCCGGCACCTCGATCGCTTCATCGGGCCAGACCGATGTGGACCGGGCGCGCGCCACGACGGCGCGGATTCGTGACAGACGGGCGGCAACGCTCTCGGGTTCCGGGTCGATCACCTCGGACGGGGTGAGCACATCCTTCGCCGCGACAGCAGCCGCGGCCACCATGGTTGCTGCCGCGTCGGGCGCTGGCTGCGATACCGGCGTTGCGGCCTGGGCCGCCGCGGCATCGTCGAGCTGGCGCAGGTGCACGCCGCCTGCCCCCATGCGCGCCTCGACCCGGCGCGCGGCCTCGCGTTCGGCAAGATGGCGCAGCGCCTCGGCATCGGGAACCGGGGGTTCCGCGCCGAAGTAGCGGTCTTCGGCCGCAAGGTCGCGGAAGTACTCCGCGATCTGTTTCATCGTACCGAACGGATCCTCGAACCCCTCGATCGTGCACGAGAAGGTGCCATAGGACACGGTAAGGATCTTGTTCGCACCAGACATGTTCTTGCCCGCTTGTTCAGCCTTCCGGCGATTGCGATACGTTTACCTTGGATTGTCTCGCAAACTGGCGCGAGTCTGCGATGAATCAGGGATGATTTGCGGGCAGAAATGTGGCGTTCGTCGCGGAAACCCGGAAATGAGGCGGAATTGACGCATATTGTTAACTCCCGCGACGGGGTGACGGTCCTTGGCGGTGGTGAGTCTACGGCGGAAACGGTTGACGAAGTCTTGCAGCTTGCCCCGATTCTCGTTGCGGCGGATGGGGCTGCGGGACGCGCGCTGCAACTTGGCCTGATGCCGGACGCGGTGATCGGGGATTTCGATTCCCTGGCCCCCGACGTGGCCGCCAACATTCCACGGGACCGGCTGCACCGGATTGCCGAACAGGACAGCACGGATTTCGACAAGTGCCTGAGGAGCATAACCGCCCCCTTCGTGCTGGCGGCGGGATTCATGGGCGCCAGGCGCGACCATGAGCTTGCGGCCTATAACGCGCTGGTCCGCCGTGCTGACCAGCGGGTGCTGATGGTCGGAGAGCATGACGTCTGCTTCTTGGCACCGCCCGATCTGCGGCTGGACGTGGCCGCCGGGACGCGGGTTTCGCTGTTTCCGATGGCGCCGGTCGCGGGCACGTCGGACGGACTGCGCTGGCCGATCGGCGGGATAGGTTTTGCCCCCGACGGCCGGGTGGGCACCTCGAACGAGGCGACGGGTGGGGGCCTGCGGCTGAGATTCGAGCGGCCGGGGATGCTGGTGATCCTGCCGCGCGGGCTGCTGGTACCTGCGCTGACCGCCGTCAGGGCCGGACCGGGTTGGGCAGGACCGGGTTGGGCATGACGGGGTTGGACTACACGGGCACCCGGGCAAGCATGCGTTCCCGGTGGATGATATAGAGCCCGGAGGCCGAAATCACGGCGATACCTGTCCAGGTCAGCGGCGTCGGAAAGTCGCCGAAGACGGCCCAGCCCAGTGCCACCGCCCCAAGGATTTCGAGGTAGTGCAACGGCGCAAGCGTCGCCGAGGGTGCGAAGCGCAGCGCCAGCGTGATCGCCATATGGCTGACCGTGGCCGCAACCCCGACGCCCAGCAGCCAGACCCAGCCCAGCCCCGTGGGCGCCACCGGCGCGAAGAGGGACAGGTCAGCAGCCGCCCCAAGGGCAAGGATCGGAACGCAGATCACCGTGCCGGCAACCGCCGTATGAACCTGCATCGCGACCGGATGAACGCGGGCCGACAACGTGCGGGTGACCAGCATGTAGGCCGCGAAGAAGGCTGCGGTCGCCAGGGGCCAGAGCGCGACGAGGCCGAAAGCGGCAAGCGAGGGTTGGATCACCAGAAGCGCCCCAACGAAGCCTACGGCGCAGGCCAGGATCCTGCGTGGCCCGACACGCTCGCCGAACAGCGCCCAGCCGGCAAGGAGCAGAAGGAAAGGCTCGACAAATGCGATGGCCAGCGCATCGGCGATCGGCATCACGGCAACGGCGGCGACAAAGCTGTAGGTGGATCCGATCAGGAAAAGCGCGCGCAGGATCGTCAGTCCGCGCGTCCCGGGCGGCAGGCCAAGGGCCGTACCCATGGCGATCGCGACCGGGACCATGAGGGCCGCCTGCACCGCAAACCGGGCTGCCGTGATCTGCGCGACGGGCAGCCCTGTCCCGGCGGCCAGCTTCGCCGACAAGTCGATCATCGGCGCAAGCGCACAGAAGGCCAGCATGAGGGCGATGCCCGGCAGGATACGATCGGTCGAGGCCTGGGTGATGGCGGTCATGCGCATGGGGCGTAGCGGTCCACGGAGGAACAGGCAAGACACGGGCCCTGTCCGGCGCCGCCGGTCAGATCTGGTCGAGCCGGCAGGACAGGGCTGTCGCGGTATCGGCCCAGCGTGGCAGGCGCAGGGCAGCGGCGCGGGCAGCGTCGGCGCAGGCTGCGTGGTGGTCGGGGTCGGTCAGCAGCCGGCGCAGCGCCGCTGCAACGGCTGTCGCATCTCCGGGCTGGACAAGGTGGCCGGCACCCGCGGGAACCGTGTCGGGCACGGCGCCGACGGCACAGCCGACCACGGGAAGCCCGTGGCAGAACGCTTCGGAAAAGACCAGGCCATAGCCCTCGTAGCGGCTGGCCAGCGCAAAGACATGGGCCGACCGGAACAGCGCCGTCAGGACGGACGCATCCACAAGTCCTCGAAACACCAGACGGTCGCGAAGCCCCGCGGCGCGGGCGCGGAGTGCCGCGGCATGGGCCGGGTCGTGGGCGGCACCGACGATCACGGCTTGCCAGGGCAGGTCCACGATCTGCGCCAGAGCGTCGATCAGCGTATCGTGGCCCTTGCGTGGGGCAAGCAGGCCCACCGACAGGACAAGCGGCGGGTCGGCGGGCGTGCGGACAGGGTCGGGCGGCGGGAAGCCGGGCAGCGCCACGGAGATCCGGTCCGGGGGCACGGCGAAATCGCCCGCCAGCGTGCGGGCGGTAAACGGACTGGGCACGATCACATGCGCCGCGCGCGCCAGCGCGGCGAACTCCGACGCGACAAGGGCGGTCGCAAGGCCCGGGTCAAGGCCGGTTTCCCTCCCCAGTGGGTGATGCACCATGCCGACCAACGGTGCCCGAATCGCATCGAGCGTCGCGGCATCGAAGGCCCCCAATGCAAGTCCGTCGACGATCAGGACGGTATCATCGGGCACCGCTGACAGGGCGGCGCGAGTGCTTGCGCGGTCGCACTCGGTCGGGAACGGGTAAGACGTGGGCAGGCTCAGGACCTCGACCGCATGGCCAACCCGCCGAAGTCCCTCGACAAGGTGGCGGTCATAGATCGTCCCGCCGGTCACGGTGTCGATAGACCCCGGCAGGGCGAAGGCCAGCGGGCGGGGCATGACCCTAGACGTCCCTGGCACGCGGGCGGCCAAGCAGGGGCACGATCCCCGGCAACGCGCCCGCCAGCACCATCAACCCGAACGCGACCGAGGCGGCAAGTCCCGCCTCGCCCGACGCCCCCGCAAGCGGGAACAAGGCGGCGGCCGCCCCTTCGCGCCAGCCCCAGCCCCCCACCGAAACAGGCAACAGCATCGCTGTCAGGATCAGGGGCACGACTGTCAACGTGGCCTCGAGTGTCAGGCGCGTGCCGGTCGCTTCAGACGCGCACCAGAAGGCCGCCAGGTTGCAGGCCACGATCGCCACACCCAGCACCACCTGCCGCGGCCAGACCCCGGGGGCGAGGAGCGCACGCATTGCCGCACCGTCAAGTCCGGATATCACGGGCAGACGTGCCGTCAGGCGTCCCGCGACCAGCGCGATTCCGATCACACCCAGCACCACCGCCGCCGCGGCCAGGGCTGCGATCAGGGTATGGTCGGGCCAACGGATACCGCCGGGCAGGATCAGCGCCAGCGCCAGCGACGGCAAAAACACCGCCTGCAACGAGACCTGACCGGCAAAACGCTCCAGCATCACCGCCTGCCCCGAAGTCACCAGATCCGCCGCGTGCCGCACCCGGACCGCGCGGGCCGCATCGCCCGCCATGCCGCCGGGCAGGACGGCGTTCAGAAGCTGTGCCAGATAGTACTCGCCCACCGCCTGCCGCACCCCCAGCCGCTGGCCCAGACGCTTGGCCGTCAGCCGCCAGCGCGCCGTGCACAGAAGCGTCTGAATGTTGACCAGCAGGACCGCGGCGATCAGCCATCCCGGGTGCGCCTGCGCCAGACGTGCTGCCGCCGCCGGACCGTCGACGATGTGCCAGAGCGCGGTCAGGATGATCGCGGGAACCGCAAGGCGCAGGAGCGCGACACCCCCCCTCCGCGCGAACCGGTTCACGGGGACGCTCATGGTCACGGCGACATCCGAACGGAATCCTCGCGCGCCAGGGCGGCCAGGAAGCGGTCACGGAAACCCGCCATCGGCCAGACCGGGGCGCCATCGTCCGGAATGA
The DNA here is from genome assembly GCA_964473055.1 of uncultured Rhodobacterales bacterium. Lineage (GTDB taxonomy): Bacteria > Pseudomonadota > Alphaproteobacteria > Rhodobacterales > Rhodobacteraceae > UBA996. The sequence continues at coordinate 21,694 of CAYYOE010000007.1, forward strand.
GGCCGGGCGTCCAGCCCCAGTCGGCAAAGGCCGCGACAAGGTCCGGCGGGCCGATCAGGTGGACCGGCACATCGCGGCTGTCGGTCAGCGCCACGAAGGGCGCGGGCGCATGGTCCCCGAGGACGACAAGCAGCGTGGGCCGAGCGCGCGGCAAGGTCGCCCAGTCGAACACCACCTGCAGGGAATAATCGAGCGAGCGGCGATAGAAGTCGCGCACGCGGTCGCGGTCGGACCAGACCTCGGGTGGGGTCGGTCCTTCGGCGGCCATCGCGTCGAACTCGGTGCCGTCGCCGATATCCTCCCACGGGATCAGGCGCGGCACCGGCGTCCAGGGTGCGTGGCTGGAGATCAGCGCGACCTGCGCGAACACCGGCGCCTCGGTCAGGCCCGGGCGCATCCGGTCGAACGTCGCCAGCGTGAACTGGTCAGGCATCGTCACCCAGTTGAAGGGCCGCCCCCGGTAGTTCAGGGCCGCGGCGTTCCAGACCGTGTCGAAGCCCAGAAGGTCGGCCTCGGGCCAAGGCAATACCACTGCGGGGGCAACGGCAAGCGTATGGAACCCTGCTTCCCGGGCGAAATGGAACAGGGTTTGGCGGGGAGCGGCCAGCATGGCACCATAGCGTCCCTGCGTGTCGGTCGTGAGGCCCGAGGCCAGCGTGCCATGTGCCAGCCAGCTCTGGCCGCCCGCGATGGGGGATGTCAGCCAGCCCGAGGTGACAGCCAGCCCTGACGCCGCCAGACGGGGTTCGGCGGCGCGAAGGGTCGGCAGGTGTGTGTCACCATACAGCGGCACATCCATGCTGCTGCGCGCATAGCTCTCGATGTAGACGATCAGGATATCGGCGCCCTCGGCCCGGTCGAAAAGTCCGGGGACCCTGGCAAACGGGTCCTCGGCAGCGGCTGCGGTGAAGGCGCGCATCTCGGCCAGGGTGCGGCGGATCAGGGCCGCGCGCTCGACCCCGAGGCGCGCCGTGAAGGCGGCACCGGGGGGCTGGACCGGCAACGCCCAGACGCGCATCGCCTGCCCGATCTCGGCCACCGCGACGGTGGCGGCAAGGGCGGCCGCGATGCCGGTGACGGGACGCCAGGGCGGGGACAGGCGAAGTGCCGCCCAGACGCCGGTCGCCCACCACAGGACCCAGGATGCCAGCACCACGGCCAGGACAGCGCCCAGCGCCGCGGCCGCCGTGGCGACCGGTCCGATTGCACCGGAGGCGAGGCGCAGCGCGGCGTCGGCCAGATGCGCGTCGATCAACGGGTTGAACCCGCGGTTGAACGCCGTGAAGGCGGCGGCGTCGGCGGCCTTCCAGACCACAAGGAGGACCATCGTCGCAACCACAAGGGCGCGGACGGCCCGCGTTCCCCATGCACCTGATGGCAGGACAGCCAGCAGGAACAGGACCGCAGGCAGTTCCAGCGGAAACATGGCAAAGGCGCCCCAGGTCATCGCCTGGGGGTGGTTCGGCTGGATCAGCGCCAGCCAGATGGGCACGATGGCCAGCGCGAGGCGCCACATGGTGCTGACCGATGTCACGCGGCGCTCCGTCCGGCCTGCCGTGACAGCCACCGGATGTCCCGCCCGAAGGACCATACCAGCGCCGCGGTGGCCACCAGTGCGGCGGCGGTGCTGGCGGGAGGTCCGACGACCGGCGCCAGGCAGAGGATCAGCGTTCCGATCTGCAAGACGCAGACAGCCTTGCGCGCCCGGCTGTCGGGCAGGGGCGCCGCGAGCCAGGGTAGCACCAGCGCCGCCGCGACAAAGGCATAGCGGGCAAAACCCAGGAACAGCACCCAGGACCCGGCGGCCCCGGTCTGCCAGACCAGAAGCGCCAGAAGAGCGGCGAGAACCGCATCCACCTCCATGTCGAAGCGCGCACCGAAGGCCGATGTCAGGTCCGCCCGCCGCGCCGCCCAGCCATCGACCCCGTCGAGCGACAGTGCCACAAGGGCAAGGCCGAACACCGCCCATCCCGTAGCTGGGTCCGCCGTCAGCGCCTCGGTCGCCAGCAGCGGCACAGCGAGCGGCACGGCCAGCGCCAGTCGCCCCAGCGTGACGGCATTTGCCAACCCGATCCGCCTGTGCGGATATCCTGCGGCCATCCCGGCCACGGCAAGCGCAGCCCCCGCAAGAAACAGCATCCCGGCAACGGCGACCGGTTCCGGACCTGCGCCAAGCCGCCCGGCCAGCACGAGTGACAGACCGAGGCAGGGAAATGCCAGCACCGCTGCCGCGACGAAAAGCCGAATCCAGGCCGCGTGCCTTGCGACCGGCGTCCCGTCATGCAGATGTGATCCGGCGGTGGACTGGATCCGTCGATCGATCATGGCCCATCAGCTAAGCCTGTCATGGAACTGTCAAGTGCGCAGGACGGGCACCCCGACCGGCCGCCGGCGGTGCCAGCGTCCTTGTGCGCCGGCCCCCACGGCGTCAAGATGCCATTACCCAGCCCCAGATATCCGGAGCTACCCGCATGTCCCGCACCGACACCGTCTACCGCGCGCCAGCTCGTCTGATGCATTGGCTGACCGTGCTTCTGGTCTTTTCCACAATCCCGGCCGGGGTCATCATGGTGCAGGAGGGACTGGCGCGGCCAACCCAGAATGCCCTGTTCATCTGGCACAAGAACATCGGGGTGGTGATCCTGTTGCTGGTGCTGGTCCGCCTCGTCTACCGCGCGGCAAATCCTCCACCGCCCCTGCCAAGCAGCATTTCGGGCACCCAGGCGGCCATCGCCGGTCTGACCCATTGGGGAATGTACGGACTACTGATCGTTATGGCGGTGTCAGGCTACATTCGCGTGAAGGCAGGCGGGTTCCCTATCGAATACCTCGACGCGCTGGGCATGCCGTCGCTGGTGCCAAGGTCCGATGCGCTGGAACAGATCGCGAAGACCGTGCATTTCTGGGCGCGGTTCCCGCTGGTGGCCCTGATCCTGATGCATGTGGGCGCAGCGCTGATGCACGGGATCGTGAAGCGCGACGGGGTGTTTTCCCGGATGTGGCCGGGCCGCGCCTGACGTCCGGGCCTGCTGAAGGAAAACCTGACGCGACCCTGCGGGCCGCGCCACCTTGTTCTCGCCGCCGGCCGATGGCCGGTCGGCTCGGGACGCCTCCGGCGGGAGGTATTTGGCAAGGGTGAAGCAGGCCTATCCGGCGTGATCGAGACTGAGGACTGCGCGCAGCGGGCGGTGGTCGGAGGCCGAGCGCGCAAGCGGACCCGAAAGCACCTCGGGCGATGTCACGGCGCGGGGTCGGTCGCACAGGATGCGGTCAAGCGGCACGACCGGGCGTCGCGCCGGAAAGGTGGGCAGGGACGGGCCGTGAAAGCGGCGCCCGACCACCCGGGCCGTCAGGGCGAGACCGCCCCAGGGCCGCCACTCGTTCAGATCCCCAAGGAGAAGCGTTGGCATCGCCGGGCGGCGGTCGAGGTGCTGGCCCAGGGTGCGCATCTGCGCGACGCGCAGGGGCTGGCCGAGCGACAGGTGGAGGTTGACCACGCGCAAGGGCCCGAGCGCTGTGTCGAGGTCGAGCACCACGGCGCCCCGCGGGTAGTGACCCGGAAGGTCGAGAAGATGGCCGGCCGCGACGACGAACCGCGGGGACAGAAACACGATGTTGCCGTGGAACCCGTGGCTGTCCGGCCCCCAGCGCAGGTCCGGCGGCAGCGCATGGCGCAGGCCGGTATCGGTTGCGATCCGATCTATCGGCAGGAAACCGGCATAGGGAGGGCGTTCCTCGTCGGCCTCCTGCAGGGCGAGGATATCGGGCGCGGGGCAGCAGATCTCATCGGCAATCGCATGGGCCACGCGTCCGGCATCGACCCTTCCGTCGGCACCTCGTCCGCGGTGGATGTTCCAGGTCACGCAGGTGAGGGTGGGAGAGGGCATGGTTTGGTCCGGGTCGGGTCCGGCAGGGATTCGGCGCCACCACGGGTGATCTAGGTCGTTGTCCGGACTGGCGCCAGCGGCACGTCGCGCAGTCTTGAACCGGTCACGCTGTCCGCTGTCCTTGCGCAGGACGCCGCGCTGCGCCACTCCAGAAGTGTCGTCCGACGCAGATACCCCGGAGCTACACCGTGAAAGGGACCGTGACATGATCGATAGTCGCCTGCCGTGCCACGACCATGGGCCGGGCCCGAGCCGCCGGGCGGTTCTGGCTGGAGCGACATCGGGCCTTGCCATCGCGGCGCTGCCCGGGAGCGTCGCGGCCGAAGGCATCGCGCAAGGGCAGGCGACACCAAAGCCGTTCTCGTTCGACATCCTGACCGAATTGGCCCGCAGCCGCGCGACAGCGCCCTTCGCCGAAGCACCCGCGCCCGAGGGATTTCTTGGCGATCTGAGCTATGACGACTACCGCCTGATCCGCTTCGACCCCGACCGCACCCGCTGGCAGGGCGCGGAATCGCGGTTCCATCTGCAGGCTTTCCATACCGGCTGGCTGTTCGGCGCGCCGGTCGGTCTGCACGAAGTGGCCGACGGCATGGCCGCGCCGATGCCGTTCACCACGAGGGATTTCATTTATCCCGGCGACCTGGCGTCCCGCGTGCCTGCCGATGCCGAACTTCCCGGCGAGGCGGGGTTCCGCCTGCTGCATCCGCTGAACCGCCCCGACATCATGGATGAGGTCGTGGCCTTCCTTGGTGCCAGCTATTTCCGCGCGCTGGGTCAGGGCAACCGCTATGGCCTGTCCGCGCGCGGCCTCGCGCTGGATACCGCCGCAGCCCGGCCCGAGGAATTCCCGCGCTTCACCGAATTCTGGATCGACCGGCCCGCGCCGGGGGCCGACCGGATCGTGGTGCACGCGCTGCTCGACAGCCCGTCGGTGGCCGGCGCCTACCGGATGGTGGTGATGCCCGGGCGCGATACGGTGATCGAGGTGACCGCGCGGCTGTTCTTCCGCGACGGATCGAAGGAGGTGGGGCTGGCGCCACTGACGTCGATGTTCCTGTTCGGGCCGGTCAACCGCGCCGACTTCGACGACCACCGCCCGGCCGTCCATGACAGCGAAGGCCTGTCGATCGAAACGCGCGACGGCGTCCGCCTGTGGCGCCCGCTGAACAACCCGCCGCGTCTGGCCACCAGCTATTTCGGCGAGGTCTCGCCACGGTCCTTCGCGCTGGAACAGCGGTCGCGCGCGTTCGAGGATTATCACGACATCGAGGCGCGCTATGACCTGCGGCCGTCCTTGCGGGTCGAGCCGATGGGGAACTGGGGACCGGGTGCGATCAAGCTGACCGAGATCCCGGCGCGGCTGGAAGCCGAGGACAACATCGTGGTGTCCTGGGTTCCAGCAGAGGCGCCGATGCCGGGCGCGATGGTCGAGGCGTCGTGGCGGCTGGTCTGGGGAATGCAGCCGCCGGGGCAGGATGGCCGCTATGCCCATGTCGCGGCGACGCGCGCCGGTGCCGGGGGCGTGTCGGGGGTCGAGGCGCCCGAGAACAAGCGCAAGTTCGTGATCGACTTTCGCGGCGGGCCGCTGACCGGGCTGCCCGGATCAGCCGCGCGCGCGCCCGAGGGTGGCGAGGCCGAGGTGGTTCCGGTGGTCACGGCCACCGGCGGCGAGATCGTCTTTGCCACGCTGGACGCCGTGCCCGATGCGGGGATCTGGCGGCTGGTGATCGACCTGCGCGCCGAACCGGGCGCGGTGGTCGAGGTGCTGGCGCATGTGGCAGGCTACGGACGACGACTGACCGAGGTCTGGGCGGGCCAATGGATCAACGCCTGACAGGGCAGCCCGGCATCGGACCGGTTCCTGGTCAATTCTGCGTTCCGCGGCAGGCCCCGAAACGCGTCACCTTTCGTTAAGGTCTTGTCGGGCACCTTGCGGCGATGACCGAGTCGCCCCCCATGGTGTCCATCGTGATCCCGCATCGCAATGACCCGCTGCGGCTGGCGCGATGCCTGGCGGCACTGGCGCCCCAGCGCGACGGTGGGGTCGAGGTTGTCGTGGTCGATGACGGGTCGGATTGCGTGCCAGTCACACCGTCCTGGGTTCGGGTGATTCCGCAGGCGCAGGCCGGCGCGGGCGCCGCGCGCAACCGGGGCGTGGCGGCCGCCATGGGCAGCGTGATCGCCTTTGTCGATGCCGACTGCGTCCCGGCGCCCGGGTTCATTGACCGTGCCCGGCTGGCGCGTCGGGTGACGGGCGGGCAGATCGAGATGTTCGATGAAGCGGTGACGGCGAGCTGCCGCCGGACGGGACCGCAAGCCTATGAGACAGCATTGGCGTTCGACCAGGCGCGATCGGTGCGGCGGGGATGGGCGGCCACGGCCAACCTCGTGGTGCCAAAGGCCCTGTTCCAGATCGTGGGGCCGTTCCGCGCCGGCGTGGCCGAGGACGTGGACTGGTGCCTCCGGGCGGGCCGCATGGGGCATCCTCCGGCCTTCGATCCGGCCCTGGTTGTCGGGCACCCGACCCGGGCGGACTGGCCCGCACTCTCGTCCAAGTGGCGACGCCTGACGGACCAAGGGTTCGCCCTGATGCGGGAACGGCCATTGGGGCGGCTGCGTTGGGCGCTGCGCATCCCGCTTGTCTGCGGTGCTGCCGTCGCCGACCTGCACCGGGTTGCCCGCTGCCCGGCGCTTTCGCCGACCGAACGGGCGCGCGCGGCCGGGACCATGGTGCGCGTCCGGGCGCTGCGGGTGCGCCGGATGCTGTCGCAACTGGCGCGAGCCCAGCCCGGTTACCGCCCGGCGGTGTCCGCACCCCTGCAGGAACAGGCGACGATCCGCTTCGGTTGACGCAGGCGTGATGGCGGTGAAGCAGTCCCCGATGCGACGGAAAGGTTTCCCTCGCCCGTGAATCCCCTATGTTTCCCGGTGAACAGTCTGCTTCTGTCCGGTGGGGCAGGCAAGCGGGCTCGCCGGGACAGCGGCAAAGAGGGCGGGAATGCGGGCTTTCGGATGGATCTTGCTGCAGATCGGGATGTCGGCTGCCGTTCTCGGTGGCGCCCTTTTCCTGTGGATCACCTATGTCCCATCGGCGATGCCGTGGCTCGAACGCGCCGGGGTGCTTGATCGTCTCGGGCTCTCCGAACCGTCGGACAGCGCCGCCGGTCCGGCCGAGAGTCGTCCGGGTGGCCCCCCTGGCGGCCGACCCGGTGGCGGCGGGCCTCCCGGGGGCGGGTTTGGCGGCGGGGCACCCACGGTCATCACGGCCGCGGTAGAAACCCGCCCGATCGGCGACCGGCTGACCGCGATCGGCGATGCCGCGGCGCTGCGGTCGGTGATGCTGGTGCCGCAGGTCTCGGGGCCGCTCGCAGAAATCGCGGTCATGCCGGGCAGCTACATCGAGGAAGGCAGCCTCGTCGCGCGGATCGAGAACAGCGCCGAGGTCATCGCACTGGATCGTGCCCAGCTGGTCCTGTCCGATGCTCAGGCGACCGTCGCGCGACTTTCGGCCCTTGCAGGTGCCGCGACCGAAGTGCAGCGTCGAAATGCCGAACTGGACCTGCGGACCGCCGAACTGAATCTGCGGTCGGCCGAACTGGAACTGTCGCGCCGGATCATCACCGCGCCGATTTCCGGCTGGGTCGGGCTGATCGGTGTGTCGTCCGGCGACCAGGTGGGGCCGTCCACGCAACTGATGCGGATCGATGACCGGTCCGAGGTTGTCGTCCAGTTCCGCATCCCCGAACGTTTTGCCGCCCGCCTGCGACCCGGCGACAGTGTGGCCGCGCTGCCGCTGTCATTGCCCGGCGTAGCCCTGACCGGCACGGTACTCGCGCTCGACAGCCGCGTGGACGAGGCCAGCCGCACCCTTCGCGTGGAGGCGACAGTACCCAACGACGACGACCGGCTGCGCCCAGGGATGTCCTTCCGGATCGAGATGGCCTTTGCCGGCGAAATGCAGACATCCGTCGATCCGCTGGCGATCCAGTGGGGATCGGGCGGGGCCTTTGTCTGGGCCGTTCGAGATGGTCGGGCCACGAGCGTGCCGGTGCGCATCCTGCAGCGCGACGCCGATGCGGTTCTGGTCGCGGCCGATCTGGAGCCTGGCGAGATGGTGGTCATCGAAGGCATGCAAAGCCTGCGTCCCGGCGCCGAGGTGACGATCCGCGCCACCGACGGCGGCGCACCGGAAGCGCCCATGCCTGCCGCCTTCCGCGGCGACGGCACGCAACCGAGGGGGGGCTAGGCCATGGCGTCCGATGAGAGGATTGAAGGATCAGGCACGGCGCTGTTCGTGCGGCGGCCGATCCTCGCCTTCGTACTGAACGCCCTGATCGTGATTGGCGGCCTTGCCGCCTTCTACGGTGTCGAGGTTCGGGAATTGCCTCAGGTCGACCGCCCGGTGGTGACGGTCACCACCAGCTTCACCGGAGCCAGCCCCGAGACGATCGACCGTGAACTGACGACAGTGATCGAGGGGGCGGCAGGCCGCGTCTCGGGCGTGCGGTCGATCTCGTCCTCGTCGTCCTTCGGGCGCAGCCGCGTGACGGTGGAATTCGGCGAGGGCGTGAACCTCGATATCGCGGCGTCGGACATGCGCGATGCGGTGGCGCGGGTGCAGAACAACCTGCCCGCCGGGGCCGATGCCCCCCGGATCGTCAAGGCCGACAGCGACGGGCAGGCGGTGATGCGGCTGGCGCTGACATCCGCCACACGCACCGCGCAGGAACTGACAACACTGGTGAGCGAGGTGGTCGAGGACCGTCTGATCTCGGTTCCCGGGGTGGCCGACGTGCAGCTTTACGGTGCGCGCGAAGAGGTATTCCGCATCGACGTCGACCTGATGGCGCTGGCGGCCCGCGGCCTGACGCTGGCAGACCTGCGCAATGCCGTGCGCAACGTGAACTTCGATTCGCCCTCGGGCACGCTGTCGGGCGGGTCGCAGACGCTGGCGGTGCGGACCACGGCGACGCTGTCCACGCCCGAGGAATTCGCGGCCCTGCCCATCGCTCCGGGCATCGTGCTGGCAGATGTGGCGCAGGTCCTGCTGGGCCCGGCGCCGGGCGAATCGATCCTGCGCGCGAACGGCCAGACCGGCATGGGGCTGGGCATCGTGCGGGCGGCGCAGTCCAACACGCTGGAGATCTCGGAGGGCGTGAACGCGGCGGTGGAACAGATCCGTCCGCTGCTGCCGCCCGATGTCACCCTGTCGGTCACGTCCGACGATGCGACCTTCATCCGCGGGGCCATCGACGAGGTGGTCAAGACCCTGCTGATCGCAACGGCGCTGGTGGTGGCGATCATCTTCCTGTTTCTGATGGACCTGCGTGCAACCCTGATCCCGGCCGTCACACTGCCGGTCGCACTGATCGGAACTATCGCGACGGTCTACATGGTGGGCTTCTCGGTCAACATCCTGACGCTGCTGGCACTGGTGCTGGCCACGGGACTGGTGGTCGATGACGCCATCGTGGTGCTGGAGAACGTCGTACGACGCCGGGGCGAGGGGATGGGCCCGCGTGCGGCCGCGGTGCTGGGCACACGGCAGGTGTTCTTCGCGGTCGTCACCACTTCGGCCACGCTGGCCGCGGTGTTCATCCCGCTGTCCTTCCTGCCGGGCCAATTGGGCGGATTGTTCCGCGAGTTCGGCTTTACACTGGCCATCGCTGTCGTGATCTCTTCGATCGTCGCGCTGACGCTGGTGCCGGTACTTGCAAGCCGCGTCCTTGGCCCGCCGCGACCGGCGCGGCGCTGGAATCCGGTCGCCATGGCAGGGCGCGCGTTGGCACGGGTCTACGAGGCCAGCCTGCGCGTGGCGCTGGCCCTGCCGCTGGTCGTGGTGACGGTCGCGCTGACTACCGGGGCCACGGCCTTTTTCGTGATGGGTGGCCTGAAGACCGAACTGACCCCGCCCGAGGACCGGGCCGTGGCCCTCTTGTCCGTCCGTGCGCCCCAGGGGGTATCGCTCGACTATACCGCCGCCAAACTGCGCGAGATCGAAGATATCGTTGCCCCCCTCGTCGCCTCGGGCGAGGTGACGAACCTTTTCTCCATCGCCGGTACGGGCGGCGACAACCGCGGCTTCGTGGTGATGACACTGGCCCCCTGGGGCGAACGCGACCGCAGCCAGCAGGACATCGTGGGCCAGATCAACGCGGGGCTGCGCGGCATCGTGGGCGTTCAGGCCTTCGCGATCTCGCCCAACTCGCTGGGCATCCGCGGTGCGGGCCAGGGGCTGCGGGTGGCGATCACCGGGTCCAACTATGACCGGATCTCCGAGAACGCGCAGGCGCTGGTGGAACGGATGCAGGACAACCCGGCCTTCGGGCGAGTGAACCTGGGCTACGAGACGACCCAGCCGCAGCTGTTCGTGACCGTGGACCGCGAGCGCGCCAATGATCTGGGCGTCCAGATCGAGGGGCTGGGCGAGGCGCTGCAAGCCGTGCTGGACGGGCGCACAGCCGGCACCGTGTTCGTCGAGGACCGCAGCTACGACATCAAGATCGTCTCCACCGCCGATCCCGTAAATGACCCCGGCGATCTGGAACGCGTCTTCGTGCAGGCGCAGGGCGGGCAGATGGTGCCGGTGTCGTCCTTCGTGTCGCTGGAAGAACGCGCCGTCGCGCCGAACCTGGGGCGCGAACAGCAACTTCGCGCGGTCGACCTGTCGGCCAGCCTGACGCCGGAACTGCCGCTGGGCGAAGCCCTGGCCGAGGTGCAGCGCCTCGCGGCCGAACTTCTGCCCGAGGAAAGCCGCATCATACCGCTGGCCGAGGCTGCGACCCTGACCGAAACGAACAACGGCCTGCTGATCGTCTTCGGCTTTGCGCTGGTGGTGGTGTTTCTGGTCCTTTCGGCACAGTTCGAAAGCTTCACCTCGGCGATCATCGTCATGTCCACCGTCCCCTTCGGCATCGCCTGCGCGATCTTCGCCATGCTGGCCACGGGCGTCAGCCTGAACGTCTATTCGCAGATCGGCCTGGTCCTGCTGGTCGGCATCATGGCCAAGAACGGTATCCTGATCGTGGAATTCGCAAATCAGCTGCGGGACGAAGGGGCCACGGTGCGCGACGCGATCCTGCAATCGGCCACGATTCGCCTGCGCCCGGTAATGATGACAATGCTGTCCACCGTTCTGGGTGGCGTGCCCCTGATCTACAGCTTCGGCGCCGGGGCCGAGGCGCGGTCAGCGCTGGGCTGGGTCATTGTCGGCGGGTTGGGAATGGCGACGGTGTTCACGCTCTATCTTACGCCCGTCGCCTACCTGATGCTCGCCCGGTTCTCGAAGCCGAGGGCGGCCGAGACCGAACGTCTGTCGCGCGAACTTGCCGATGCGGCACGCGGGCCTGTCGCTGCCGAATAGTGCCGAACCGAGGGCGCGACATGGCGCAGCCGGGTGCGGACTGCTAGACCGGGCTTGACCCAGGTCATGTCGGGCGACGCTTGCGCAGGGCAGGACCGGGAACAGGTGATCCAGCCCCGGGGGACCCATGGGACCGCATCCGCTGACGCCGCTCTTCGATCCGAAGGGCGTGGCCGTGTTCGGCGCTTCTGCCTCGGGCCGGTCGGTGGCAAGCCGGGTCTTCTCGAACGTCCTTGCCGCCGGATTCACGGGGCCGCTTGTGCCTGTGAACCCTAAGTATGCCGAAGTCGCGGGGCACGCTTGCGTGCCCACCCTGGCCGATAGCGAGACCGAGGTCGATCTGGCTGTCATCGCGACACCCGCCGACACCGTCCCGGGTATCATTGCGCAATGTGGCGCGGCCGGGGTGCGGCATGCGGTGATCCTGTCCGCAGGATTCGGTGAGGCGGGAACGGCTGCGGCAGCCCGCACCAAGGCCCTGGCGGATGCCGCACGCAATGCCGGGGTCCGCTTCCTCGGCCCGAACTGCGTGGGTCTGGTGCGACCCCATGCGGGTCTTGACGCCTCGTTCCTTGCCGGCACGACACCACCCGGGCGTCTGGCCTTCGTGTCGCAATCCGGCGCGTTGATCTCGGCCATCGCCGACAGCGCGGCACCGAACCACCTCGGCTTTTCGGCGATGGTGTCGCTGGGCAATGCCCAGGACATCGACTTCGGCGAGGTGCTGGATTTCCTCGCGCAGGACGTAAGCACCGACGCGATCCTGCTGTATGTCGAGGGCATCCGCGACGGGGCCGGGTTCGCCTCGGCCCTGCGGGCAGCGGCGCGGATCAAGCCGGTGATCGTTCTGAAAGGCGGGCGCAGCCGCGCCAGTGCCGAGGCCGCGCATACCCACACCGGCGCGATGATCGGGTCGGATGCGGTGTTCGACGCCGTGCTGGAGCGCGCGGGCGCAGTGCGGGCGATGACGCTGGGCCAGTTGTTCGCCGCCGCCGAGGTGCTGTCGATGCGGCGCCGCGCGGGCGGCAACCGGCTGGCCGTCATCACCAACGGCGGGGGTGCCGGCGTGCTGGCCGCCGACCGCGCCACGGAAATGGGCGTCGAGTTGCCGCAGCCGTCGCAGGCGACACTGGAAGCCTTGGACCCCCTGCTGCCGCCGACGTGGTCGCGAACCAATCCGCTCGACCTGATCGGCGATGCCCCGCCGGCGGCCTTCGGCGCGGCGGTGGCGGCCTGCCTGAAAGACCCGGCCTTCGACGGCGTGCTGGCGATGCTGACCCCGCAGGCGATGACCCGCCCCGACGATGCCGCCGCCGAGGTCATCGCCGCGGCCAAGGAGGAACGGCGCAAGCCGGTGCTGGTGTGCTGGATGGGCGAGACTAGCGTGGCCGAGGCCCGGCGCGCGTTGTCGGCGGCGGGGCTGGCAGACTTCGACACCCCCGAACGCGCGGTGGAAGGCTTCAGCCACCTTGCCCGCCACGCCCGCAACCAGCGCCTTGCCCTGGAAACCCCGGCCCCCTCGATCATCGGGCGCCCGACCGATCCCGTCGGCGCGCGCATGATCATTGATGCCGCACTGGCCGCAGGACGGGGGCACCTGTCGGACATCGAGGCCAAGGCGGTAATGGCGGCCTACGGCGTGCCGGTGGGCCAGACGATCCTTGCGCGCGACCCGGCCGAAGGGCTGGTGGCCGCGCAGACGCTGGGCTTTCCTGTCGCACTGAAGATCGCGTCGCCGGACATCGTGCACAAGTCGGACGTGGGCGGGGTTCGCCTGAACGTCGGCACCGCGGCCGACCTGCGCCCGGCGTGGCGGGGATTGACCGCGGATGTGCAGACCGCACGTCCCGACGCCCGGATCGACGGCGTGACGGTCGAGGCGATGGCTAAGCTGCGCCATGCCAGGGAACTGGTGGTCGGCGCTGCCCGCGACCCGGTGTTTGGCCCGACGATCCTGTTCGGGACCGGCGGCACCATGGTCGAGGTGTTGGCCGACAGCGCCGTTGGCCTGCCGCCGCTGACGGCCGTGCTGGCCGACCGCCTGATCGACCGGACCCGGGCCTCGCGCCTGATGCAGGCCGTGCGCAATATTCCGGCCGCCGACCGTGCGGCGGTGGTCGACGTGCTGCTGCGCCTGTCGGACCTGCTGATCGACCTGCCGCAGGTGATGGAACTGGACATCAACCCGCTGCTTGCCGGGCCATCCGGTGTGCTGGCGGTGGATGTGCGTATGCGGATCGCGCGTGCTGCACCGGGGCGTGGGCCTTACGCGCATCTGGCCATCACGCCCTGGCCGCGGCACCTTGTCCGCCAGATGGTGCTGCCGGACGGTGCTGCCCTTAACATCCGGCCCCTGCGCCCCGAGGACGCCGCCCTGACCCAGGCCTTCGTCCGCGCCCTGTCGCCCGA
>CAYYOE010000008.1:0-9911 GCA_964473055.1 uncultured Rhodobacterales bacterium
ACGCCCATGTAGTGCTGGGTGAAGCCGCGATAGGCCACGAAGGTGCCCAGCGTCGCCAGCAGGGGCGGCACGCCCAGGATGGTCACGTTGAACCCGTTGAAGGCACCCAGAAGCGCGCCCACCAGGATCGCCGCGGGGATCGCCAGCGCCGGGTCCATCCAGCCCTGTTGCAGGCCCGATCCCACGATGGCGCCGACCACGCCCATCATCGACCCGGTCGAGATATCGATGCCGCCCGTGGTCATGACCAGGGTCTGGCCGACGGCCAGGATCAGGAACACGGCCGCCGCGCGCATGATCGTGATCTGGTTGTGCGGCGTGTTGAACGTATCGCCCGTGATCACCGTCAGAACGGCGTAGAACACGACAATGGCCAGCAGCACGTTGAAGAACGGCGTTGCCCGCAACGTGGCGAAGGCGGTCGCAACAGCTCCGGGCGGCTGGGCGGCGCGAGCATCAGTCTGGTCGGTCATGCGGCCACTCCCTCGATATCGCCCACGATCAGGCGCACCACGTCGGTCTTCGTCACATCGCGGGTGCGGCGTGTTGCCACCACCCGGCCCTGACGCATCACGGCGATCACGTCCGAGACCTGAAAGACGTGTTCCAGGTCATGGCTGATGACCATCATGGTCTGTCCCTGTTCGCGCAGTCCGCGAATAAGCGCCAGCACGTTGCGCACCTCTTCCACACCCAGCGCGGCAGTGGGTTCGTCCAGCACCAACAATTCGCACGGGCCCTTGCGGATTGCGCGGCCGATGGCCACGCCCTGCCGCTGCCCGCCCGACAGGTTCGCCACCGGGCGCTTGAGATTCGGGATACGCACGCGCAGGCGCTTCAGCGTCGCTTCCGCCTCGGCATCCATGCGGCGGGTGTCGGGCACCGACAGCCAGCCCATGCTCAACCGGCGTGGTTCGTCGCCGAGGAAGATGTTCGCGGCCACGTCCAGCGAATTGGCCAGCGCCAGATCCTGATAGACGACCTCGATCCCCAGCGCGCCCGCTTCCTTCGGCGACCGGATCGCCACCTCTTGTCCGTTCAGACGGATCGTGCCGGTGTCTGGAGGCTGGATGCCCGCGATGGCCTTGACCAGCGTGGACTTGCCCGCACCGTTGTCGCCGACCAGCGCGACGGTTTCGCCGCGCGCCACGGTCAGGCTGGCGCCCTGCAAGGCGCGCACGCCGCCGAAGCTTTTCTCCAACCCTTCGACCTGCAATAGCGGCGGTCCGCTGCCCTCTGTCACGGTTGTATCCTCCCTTTCCATCAGGTCCTCACTTGCCCCAGGGCATCAGCGCCACCGGCGAACGGTCGGACCAGTTTACGTAGACCGTCTTCTTGCGCAGGTAGGATTCCAGCCCGTGCCGCCCGTCGTCGCCGCCGGGGCCGGAATTGCGATAGCCCGTGTGATAGCCCTGCAGCGCCTCGGGCCCGATCCGGTTGATGTACAACTCGCCGAAGCGGATATCCTGCACCGCCCGCATGATGCGCCGGTAGTCGCGGGTGAACAGGTAGGCCGACAGGCCATAGCGGCTTTCGTTCGCGACGCTCAGCGCCTCGTCGAAGTCGGCCACCTTCATGACCGGCACCACGGGGCCGAAGATCTCGTCCTGCATGATCGGCATGTCGCCGGTGACGCCCGCCAGCACCGTGGGCGTCAGCCAGAACCCGCCCGCGACCGGGGCCACGTCCGGGCGCCCGCCCTTCAGGATCGGCTCGGCCCCCGCGGCGATGGCGGCCTCCAGTATCCGCTCGACCTTTTCCAGTTCTGCCAGGCTGACCTTCGGCCCGAGGTCGGTGGTGTCGGCCATCGGGTCGCCGATGCGCAGCGCCCGGGTGGCCGCGACAAAGCGGTCAACGAAGGCGTCGTAGATCTTTTCGTGTACCAGCATCCGCTCGTTGCAGATGCAGACTTGCCCGCAGTTCATGAAGCGCGACGTCACGGCCGAGGCGACGGCCAGGTCGAGGTCGGCATCCTCCATCACGATCAGCGGCGCCTTGCCGCCCAGTTCCAGCGACACCGGCACAAGGTTCGGCGCGGCGGCGGCGGCGATGCGCTTGCCCGTGGGCACCGATCCGGTCATCGTGACCAGATCGACGTCAGGGTGCGACGACAGCGTGGCACCCACCGTGGGGCCGGCGCCGGTGACGATGTTCACCACCCCGTCAGGCACGCCCGCCTCGGCCATCAGGCGCGCCATATAAAGCGCCGACAGCGGCGTTTCCTCATGCGGCTTCAACACGATGGTATTGCCCGCGATCAGCGCAGGCGCGACCTTGCGGCTGACCAGCGCGGCCGGATAGTTCCAGGGGATGATGCCCGCGACCACGCCGACGGGCACACGCTGGATCCATATCTGTTCGTTCGCGGCGTCTGACGGCAGGATCTCGCCCTCGATCCGACGGGCGAATTCGGCGAAGTAGGTGAAGAACTCGGCCGCGCCCGCCACCTCGCCACGCGCCTCGGCGATCGGCTTGCCCTGTTCCTGCACGACGAGCCGCGCCAACGCATCGGCATGGTCGCGCAAGAGCCCCGCAATCCTGTGCATCACCGCGGCGCGTTCCAGAGGCGCCCTGGCGCCCCAGGCGGGCTGCGCGGCGCGGGCGGCGGCAATCGCCTCCAGCGCTTGTGCAGCACTTCCCTCGGGCGCATCGGCAAAGGCCGCCCCCGTCGCCGGGTTCACCACGGGGCGCGTGCCCGCCTCGCCGGTGACAAAGCGCCCGCCGATCCAGATGCGCGTCAGGTCCGGTATCATCGCGTCACTCTCCTCCCTCGCCGTCCGGATGTTTCCGGTCCGGCCCATTTCCTTACTCTGCGGCGGTGTCCTGCTGCTGGGCATCTCCGGGTCTGACCAGCAGCAGCGCATAGTCGATGGCCTCGATCAGGCTGGTCGCCTCGGCGATGCCCTGGCCCGCGATGTCGAAGGCCGTTCCGTGATCGACCGAGGTGCGGATGATCGGCAGGCCCAGCGTGATGTTCACGCCCGAAAGACCCGTCCAACGCCCCGTCGCGCGATCGACCGAAAACCCCAGCAGCTTGACCGGGATGTGCCCCTGATCGTGGTACATCGCGATCACCGCGTCATAGGCGCCGCCGCGCAGCTTCACGAAGACAGTGTCGCCCGGCACCGGACCGGTCACATCCTCGCCCTTTGCGCGGCGTGCGGCGACCAGAGGTTCGGTCACGTCGATGTCGTGCCGCCCGAAGGCGCCCCCCTCGCCCGCATGGGGGTTCAGCGCAGCCACCGCGATGCGCGGTCGTGCGATCCCCAGGCGGCGCAGGGCATCTGCCGTCAGGTCGATCACGCGGCCGATCCGTTCTGCCGTGGCGCGGCGCGGAACATCCTCCAGCGCGCAGTGGGTCGAGACATGGGACACCCGGAAATCCCCATGCGCCAGCATCATGGCGCTGTCGCGAACGCCGGTCAGGTCCGCCAGCATCTCGGTATGGCCGGCGTACTGGTGCCCGGCGAGGTGCAGGGCTTCCTTGCTCAGCGGGCCGGTAACGATGGCCGCGACACGCCCCTCCATGGCCAGTTCGGTTGCCAGCGCCACGGCACGCCAGGACTGTTCGCCGGCATCGGCCGAGATCTCGCCTGGCCGGACCGGGGTGGCAGGCGGATCGGTCGGAAGGATCGCCGCACCATGCGGCCGCACTGCCTCGGGCGAGTCGACGGCGGGCGGCACGGGCAGCGCAAGGTCGCGGCCCGCCTTCGACAGGGCCACCGCATCGCCCACGATGGCCAGCACGAACTCGCCAGCGTCAATCCTGGGTCGCAGGGCCTGCGCAGCCTTGAGGGTGATTTCCGGCCCAATGCCCGCGGGATCGCCGAGCGTAATCGCAAGGACGGGTGACTGCACGGTCATGCTGCAGGCAGCCCGCGCGTGGACCGGGACGGCAATCTTTGATCGGCGACGGGCATCGGGCTGGCAGTCCCAGTTCGGATTCACCGTCACTATGCCACGAACTGAGAGAAAGTGAAGTGTTTTGATAAATTTCCAGCCGCACCTTGCTGCATTGCGGCATTTCTTGGTGTGTATTGATCGTTTCAGGGTGTATGATAGCTTCAACGCGTCCAGCGGATCGAGGGAGTTCCGTCGTGCTGCCAGTCAAGCGCCGTGCCCTGATCCTCGAGGCCGTGCGGCGCGAGGCGATGGTCTCGCTCAAGGATCTGTCCGACCGGCTGGGGATGTCGCTGTCCACTGTCAGGCGGGATGTGGACTATCTGGCGCAGTCGGGTCATCTCGAACGCACCCACGGGGGGGCGATGCTGTCGGCAACGACCTCGCCCGTGTTCGAACCCGAGCCCGAGATCGCCACCGCCATAGAGGCTGCCGCGAAAGCGGCCATCGGCCGTCATGCCGCCGGGATGATCCGCCCCGGCCACTGTGTGATCTTCGACAGCGGCAGCACCACCGCCGCCGCCGCCCGGGCCGCTGCGGCGCGGGGGGTTGCGTTCACCGCCCTCACCAACGACCTGCAGATCGCGGCCCTTCTGGCCGCCAGCCCTGTGGTCACGGTGCATGTGCCCGGCGGACGGGTGCGCCCGGGCAGTTCCACCATCCTCGGGTCTGCCGCCGTGGCGTCCGTCGGACTGTTGCGCGCCGACATCGCCTTTGTCGGCACCCATGCCATGACCCCCGAGGACCTGTCCGACACCTCGATCGAACTTGCCGAACTCAAGCGCGCGATCATCACCGCCGCCGACAGGGCCGTGCTGCTGGTGGACAGCAGCAAGATGTTCCAGCGCGCCTTCTGCAGTTTCGGTGCGCCGTCCGATTGCGACCTTGTCGTGACGGACAGCCGCATCCTGCCCGACCGGCATGCCGCCCTGATGGCGCGGGGCGTGCCGCTTGTCCTGGCTGAAGACCCCGCATGATTGCCGAAAGGACCGGCCAACTGCGGCTGCTGGCCGACGACCTGACCGGGGCCCTCGACAGCGCCGCCCCGTTTGCCGCGCCCGACGCGCCGGTGACAGTCATCCTTGGCGGCATCCCCGCGACATTGCCCGCCCGGTGCGCGGTCAGCACCGAAAGCCGGAACCGGTCGGTGGCCAGCGCCATCGAGGCGGTCAGTCGCGCGGCCGTCGACCTTGGCGCTGGAAGCATGGGGGACACCCTGTGGTTCAAGAAGGTCGACAGTGTCCTGCGCGGGCATCCCTTCGAGGAGACGGCGGCCCTGTTCCGCCAGATCGGCGCGACGTCCTGCATCTTCGCCCCTGCCTTTCCCGCCGAGGGGCGCGTGACATTGGGCGGGCAGCATGGCGTCCTGCGCGATGGTGTCTGGCAGGAGCTTCCCAACGGCAACCTGCGGGACGGGCTGGCGCTTGCGGGGCTTGATGGTGCCATCGTCCCGGATGCCGAGACCCAGGAAGCCCTGATTTCGTCCGTTGCCCTGTGGAAGGACCGGCGCGATGTCCTGTGGGCTGGCGCACGAGGTCTTGCCGAGGCCCTTGCCGGCCCGCGTGCGGGCGTCAGGCCGCCCTCGATTTCGGCGATCGTGATCGGGACGACTCATCCCGCAACGCAGGCCCAGGCCGCAATGATGCGCGAGGCAGGTCTGGGTGTGCCCGTCTTCAACATTGCTGCCGAGTGTCACGATGCAGCGGCGACCCTTTCAGCGGTCCGGCATCTGTTCCGAAATGGCGACGCCATGATGCCTGGGGATGGGCAAGCGTTGATGGTCGTCGGGGGGGACACCCTGTCGGCGGCGCTTGCGGCGACGGATGCATCGGCTGTCGATGTCGTGGGCGAGGTCGTGCCGGGGGTTCCGTCTGGAAGGATCGTCGGGGGCAAGCTGGCGGGGTGCCGGATCGTCACGAAGTCCGGAGGGTTCGGCGCGCGCGACCGTCTGGCACGGCTGGTCATGGGGCGCTGAGCGCAGTCCGGCCGAACGGCGGCTTGTGGTGTCGTCCCGACCCGGCGGCGGGGCTGGCAGGCCCATCGGCCATCCGATGCCCTGCGTCGCACTGTGTCGCGACCGTGCGAACAGGAACCGAAGCCGTCGTCGGGACTCTTCCGTCAGTCTGCGAGCACTAGCCTCGGCCCTTGGGGCGGCGCGGCGGCGCCTTGCCACCTGTTGACGGGCGGGAACCGGCACGACCACCCGCAGGCTTTCCAGTTGGTCGGTTGCTTGCCCTGGACGCGGTCGCTTCGGCATCCTTTGCGGGAAAAGGGCCACCTTTTCTGCTTTTGGCGGCCTTTTGCGCCTTGCTCCAACGCGACTTGGCGCCGGGGTGGGCGGCTGATGAGTCACGGATGTCCGCCTTCGCTGCGAATCCTTTCGAAGCCTGCACCGGCGGCGGATTGGCCGGCGACTCTGCCGCAGCCGGTTTTCGGTCCTTTGCACGTCGTTCTGCCGGCCTTGCGAACTTCGGTGTCGCGCGGCTCTCCGACTTGCCATCCAGCAACGGATCTTCGTTCAGCCGGGTCATCACCAGGCCCGGCTCGATCTCGTGGCGATCGCCAAAGCGCCCTGCCTCGTCGAGCGCGATCTGCACAAAGGTCTGTTGTTCGCGGACGCGGATCGCGCCGATGTCGTTGCGGGTGATGCCTCCTGCCTCGCAGATCTTGGGCAACAGCCAGCGCGCCTCGGCACGGCCCGCATAGCCGACCGACAGGGCGAACCAGACCGAGGCGCCGAATTCGCGGGGCGCACGCGTCGGGGCCCCGACGTCCTGCGGCGGCGCGACCTCGATCAGGTCCTCGGGCGGCGGGCGGCCTTCGCGCCACAGCTGGATGAAAGCCGCAGCGACCTGTTCGGGCGACACGCGCGCCAGCAGGTCGCGGGCGATCGACATGTCGTCCAATGGGGTGGTCAGCGCGGGATGGTCCAGCATCCGCACGTCGTCCCGGGCACTGACCTCGTCCGCCGAGGGCGCGCGGCCCCATTCGGCCACGACCCTGGCCCCCTGAAGCAGGCGCTGCGCCTTGCGGTATTCGGCAGGCGTGACGATCAGGGCCGAAACCCCCTTGGCCCCGGCCCGGCCGGTGCGGCCCGACCGGTGCAGCAATGTCTCGGAGTTCGTCGGCAAGTCGGCATGCACGACCAGTTCCAGCCCCGGCAGGTCGATCCCCCGAGCAGCCACATCGGTGGCAATGCAGACCCGCGACCGCCCGTCGCGCAGGGCCTGCAGGGCATGGGTGCGTTCCGCTTGCGACAATTCCCCCGACAGGGCGACCGCGCGGAACCCGCGGTTGTTCATCCGCGCCAGGAGGTGGTTCACGTTGGCCCGCGTCTTGCAGAACACGATGGCGGTCCGCGCCTCGTGGAACCGCAGCAGGTTGAAGATGGCGTTCTCGCGGTCGCGCACCGCGACCGACAGCGCGCGATATGTGATGTCGCCGTGCTGGCGTGCCTCGCCCAGGGCGGCAAGACGCAGCGCGTCACGTTGGAAGTCGCGGGCAAGTTTCTCGATCGCGGCGGGCACGGTGGCCGAGAACATCAGCGTGCGGCGGTCTTGCGGGGCGCGCTGCAGGATGAACTCCAGATCCTCGCGGAACCCGAGGTCCAGCATCTCGTCGGCCTCGTCCAGCACCGCGACACGCAGGTGGGACAGGTCCAGGCCGCCACGTTCGATATGGTCGCGCAGCCGCCCCGGCGTGCCGACCACGATCTGCGCGCCGCGTTCCAGCGCGCGTCGTTCTGTTCGGTAGTCCATGCCCCCCACGCAAGTCGCGATGCGCGCCGAGGTCCCGGCATAGAGCCAGCCCAGTTCGGCGGCGACCTGCAAGGCCAGTTCCCGCGTCGGCGCAATCATGAGGGCCAGCGGGGACATGGCCTCGGGCAGGGTGCCATCATCGCCCAGCATGTCGGGTGCCACGGCGATGCCGAAGGCCACGGTCTTGCCCGAACCGGTCTGCGCCGACACCAGCAGGTCGCGGCCCGCAGCTTCCGGGGCGAGGACCGCCTGCTGCACGGCGGTCAGTGTCTCGTAGCCTCGGTCGCGCAGCGCCGCGGCCAATGGCGCGGCAATCTCGTTCTGGATCACGTCATTCTGCCTGGACTGGGCCCTGGGGCCGGATGGGCGGCCTGGTTCCGCCCGTGCGGGACAACCCTGCACCCGCAGTCAGAACAGCCGATCCGGTGCCCTATCGCCCGGGCCGGTAAGAGTCAAAGGTCGTTCGCCGCTGGGTCAAAGCAGCAAGGGCGCGCGGATCGACACCCGTAGGGGCCCCGAGCACCAAGGGCTGAGCTACTGCATCTCCACGGACACCTCGGCCCGCGTGCCGCCCAGGGCGGCGAAGGCGCGTTGGCGGCAGGTCAGGACGATGATCTGCTGGTCCCGCGCGACGCGGTGAAGGGCGGTGAACATCGCCTCGATCCGGTCATCGTCACTGTGGACAAGCGCGTCGTCCAGGATCACCGGCACCGGGCGGCCTGCCGCGGCAAAGAGGCGCGCGAACGCCAGCCGCGTCAGGATTGCCACCTGTTCGCGCGTTCCGCCCGAGAGGATATCCAGCGCTTCGTCCTGGCCATCGCGGGTCAGGGTGGCGGGCAGTAGACGGGCGTCGTCGATCGACAGGTGTGCGCCGGGGTGGAGGATCGACAAGAGCGGCTGAAGTTCGCGCAGGACCGGGCCGAAATATGCGTCGCGGGCCTGGGTGCGCGCCTCGTCCAGCGCCTGGCGCAGGCGGGTCAGCGCGCGCACTTCGGCCTCGTAGCGGGCGGCGCGGGCCTCGGCTTCGGCGCGCTCGCCGGCAAGATTGGACAGGCGTTCCTCGATGCCTTCTTCGGCCAAGGCCGAAATGGTGGCATTCAGGCCGACCAGTTCCTCGCGCGCGGCGGTTTCGGCCTGCCGCGCCTGGTCGACGGCCCCTCTGGCGCGCGCCAGACGGGCCTCGATGGTGTCCAGATCGACGGCTTCGGCCTTCAGGATCGCAAGCGCCTTGGCCGCCAGGGCCTTTGCCGCAGACAGGTCCGGCAAGCGGTCGCGCAGGGTGGCAATCTGCGCCGACAGCGCGGAAGGGTCGCCTGCTTCTTCCTGCGCCTCGGTCAACCGGCGCTCGGCGGTGCGACGGTCGGCCTCTGCCCCTGCGCGGGCCTCGCCGGCGGTAATCGCCAGGTCATGGGCGGCGCGGGCGGCGGCACGGGCCTCGGCCTCGGTCTGTTCGCCCTCGGTCAGGGCGGTGGCCAGTGCGTCCACGTCCTCATGCTCGCCGGGTGTCTCTGCGGCCTCGGCCTGCGCCGCGGCAAGGGCTGCGCGCAGCGCGTCGAGGCCATCGGGCGCAACCTCGGCCAGCAGGGCTGTCCCCTGCGCAATGCTGGCGTCGAGCGTCCGTGCCTCGGCCGAGGCTCGCCGCGCGAGGGCGAGGGATTCCGCACCGCAAGAGGACAGCGCATGATCGAGCGCCCGGGCGGCGTTCGACAGGTCTGTGGCCACGTCCGAACGCCGGTCCTGGCCAAGGTCGACCCGCAGGTGCCCGAAACCCGGCAAGGCGATTTCGGTTGTCGCCAGGATCGGGTGCGGACCGGGCGGAAGGGGCTGTCCGGCGATGGTTGCCGCCCCGGGGCCATCGGGACGCGCCTCGATCGTCACGGCCTGCGCTTCGGCGCGCGCGCGGGCAAGATCGAGTGCTGCCTGTGCCTTCTCGGCCTGGTCCAGCGCCTTGCCGGTGATGGTGATGCGTGCGCGACGGGCGCGGTCGGCATCCAGCGTGGATTGCATGGCGGCGGCACGATCGAGCCGCCGCTGCAGATCCTCGGCCTGTGCCCTGGCCACGCGGGCGGCCCGGGCCCGCGTCGCGCGGGCGAGGCGCAGTCGCAGGGTCCGCGTCGCGGCGGCCCCGGCCTCGGCCGCGTCGGCGGCAGCCCGGTCACGCTTGCCAAGTTCCTCGGCTCGCCCAATGGCGGCGGTGGCCTGCTCCTGTGCCCTGGCAAAGGCAGTGCGGGCCTGATCCACGCGGGCGGCAAG
>CAYYOE010000008.1:10011-11104 GCA_964473055.1 uncultured Rhodobacterales bacterium
AGCGCATCCCTGACGCGGTCACGGACCGCATCCATCCGCCTGCCGCCCGTCATCACGTCGATCTCGCCGGCGACCGACGACAGCAGATCACGACGGGTGGCAAGCCCCTGTTCGCGTGCGCGCTGGTCGGCGGCGCCGCTGCCGTCCGGTTCCAGCCCCAGCATCCCCTGACGTACCCACAAGAGGCCCGATGGCCCCGCCAGACCGCCGCCCATCAGCCGGTCGATCCAGGCCTCGGCCTCGTCGGCCTGGGCGATCAGCCGACCGGCCCCGTCGGCAACCTGTGCCTGTGGCCGTTGCAGCCAGCGTTTCGAGATGCGGAAGCGGCCCTCGGGCAACTCCGCCTCGACCACCACCTCGGGCGCGCCCCCGGCATGGGGTTGCAGGGCCTTGATCTGGGCGTTCCTGCTGCCGTGCCTTTCGAAGAACAGGGCGTGGATCGCATCGAAGAAGGTGGACTTGCCGAACTCGTTCGGTTCGGACAGCACGGTGATGCCGTCGCCGATGCCCGACAGGCTGGCGCGGCGACCGGCGAAGCGGCGCACGTTCGCCAGTTCGATCGCCCGCAGCTTCATGCCCGAACCTCCTGCGCCAGCGCATAGAGGCGCGCGAGTGCCGCGGCGGCGGTGTCGCGGTCAGCCTGCGACAGGATGGTGTCGGACGCTTCCGCCATCAGCCCTTCGGCTGCCTGGCGCAGCGCCCCTGCGCGGTCGATCAGGTCCAGATCGCCAGGCACCGCGTCGATCGCCAGTGTCGACAGGTCGGCCGCGAACCACCCGAATTCCGGCGCGAGCCTGGCCAGCGTGGCCTCCAGTTCTGCCCGTTCGGACAGCGGCAGTCGGCCAGTCAGGACAAGGCGGACAAGGTGATCGCGCAGCCCGGTTTGTGGCAGGGCATCGGCCAGCCGGGCGGGTGCACTGTCGCCGGGAAGCAGGTCCAGGCGCGGACTGCGCCAGCGGAACTGGGCGATGTCCACCGGCACCGCCTGCGGCGGGGCACCCGGACCGGCCAAAGTCACCAGCAGCGCGGATGCGGGGGTGTCGTGCTTGAAGGCATCGGGTTCCGGCGTGCCGGAATACCAGGTGGCTGGGCC
>CAYYOE010000008.1:11204-23076 GCA_964473055.1 uncultured Rhodobacterales bacterium
ACCCGCAGGTTCGCAGGCCCGTCCGCCGACACCCGCCGCCACAATTCGGACGCCGCGAGGCTGTCATGGTTGCCGGGCAGCAGCACCCATGTCAGATCGGCCTCGTCCGCCATCACGCGCAGAGCCTGGCGCAGGGTTTCGGGCGCGGGCGTCTCGGCGTCGAAGC
Source organism: uncultured Rhodobacterales bacterium (assembly GCA_964473055.1). Taxonomy (GTDB): domain Bacteria; phylum Pseudomonadota; class Alphaproteobacteria; order Rhodobacterales; family Rhodobacteraceae; genus UBA996. Next base: position 11,371 of record CAYYOE010000008.1, read on the forward strand.
TGTCACCCGCCAGCAGGACATGGGCGGCACCACCCCCCCGCGCGGCCGTGGCAAGCCGGTGCAGGGCGCCGTGCCGCGCCTCCCGCAGGCGGTGGCGGATCGCTTCGGGATAACCGCCGAAGGGCTTGCCCAGATGCAGGTCGGACGCGTGCAGGAAGCGGAAGGTCATGGCCCGCATCCTGTCAGGAAATCCGGCGCCTGGGCACCCCGTTCGATGGTCCTGGCACCTGTTGCAAACAGATTGCACCGATCAGGCGATCTGATCGGCCGAACGAAAGGCCGCACATCGCACGGACGTTCCCACCATGAGTAACGATTTCCCATGGATAGAGGGGCCGCAGCAGGGTGCTCAGCCGGGTCGGGGCGGCAATGGCGCGTGGGTCAGCCGCGCCTGACCCCGTTGCGCCGTGCGACGAAGTCGACGAGATGCGGCAGGTAGTCCTCGGGGCCGTCGCCTCCGGCCGCGCAGGCCAGCGCGAGGCTGTTCTTCACGGCGTTCCCGATCGGATTGGCCAGCGCGACGCTGTCGGCCATCGCTTCGAGGTACCGCATGTCCTTCAGGGCGTTTGTCAGGGTGAACTTGTGGGATTCGCGGTTTCCATCGACCGCGTAGCCCATGAACGTCTGGTAGAAGCCGCAATCCATGCGACTGCCCCGAATGACCTTGTCGAACTGACTGGTCGTGATGCCGACCTTCTCGGACAGGGCAAGCGCCTCGGAATAGAGCGCGGCATAGCCCAGGGACAGGAAGTTGTTGAGAAGCTTCATCTTGTGGCCGGTCCCGACCGGCCCAAGGTGGACGACGGTACGCGCCCAGGACCGGATCACGGGGTCGAGCCTGCGAAAGACCTCGTCGCTTGCCCCCACCATGGTGGAAAGCTCGCCCGCCTCGGCCTGCACGGGGGTTCCGCCAAGCGGCGCGTCGGCCATGTGGCTGCCGGCGGTCCCCAGCTTCGCGGCAAGCGCGAGGGTCGAGGTGGGGTCGGAGGTCGAGCAGTCGATGACGACCGAGTCCGGTTGCAGCCCGGGCATCATTGCCTCGACAATCGCCTCGACCTGCGGCGACCCCGGCGCACAGATGTGGACGATGGACGCGGAGGCGGCGAGGTCTGCAAGGCTGGACGCCTCGACCGCACCATGGCCCACGAGGTCGTCCACGCTGGAGCGGTTCCTGTGTGCGATCACCGTCACAGGGTATCCTGCGGCAAGCAGGTTGCGCGCCATTCCGTGCCCCATCAGCCCCACGCCCACGAAGCCGATCTTTTCTTCCGACATGGAAGGTCTCCTCCCCAGATGCATCCTTTCGGTATTCCTTCCACGCTCGTGCGGAAGGGACAACCGGCCAGGTGATCCCCAACTTGACGCGGCGCGCCGATCCGGCCCTAGTGCACCCCGGTCGACCGCACTGGCGCATCCGCAGCGCAGTGCCGGCACGAAGGATACGCCCCTTGACGCAACATTTCGCCGCCCGGATGGATCGCGTGCAGCCGAATGCCATCGGCGAACTTCTGGCCCTTGGGGCGGACCCCTCGATCATTTCGTTCGGTGGGGGCTATCCCGACCCGACCCTTTTTCCGGCAAAGGAGCTGGAGGCGGCCTTCGCCGAGGTCATCCGCGCCCCGGGTGGGCTTGCCATGCAGTATGCGCCGTCGGACGGGCTGCCGCGCCTGCGCGAACAGGTGGCGGCCCTGATGACTGCCGATGGCACGCCCTGCACCGCCGAGGATGTCCTGATCCTGCAGGGCAGCCAGCAGGGCCTGGGCTTTGCGGCGACCATGCTGGTCGATCCGGGCGACGTGATCGTGACCGAGGATCCCACCTTCCTGGGCGCCCGGATCGCGTTTGATCCTGCCGAACCAGCCTATGCCGCCATTCCGATGGATGCCGACGGCATGCGGATGGACGTTCTCGAAGACGTGCTGATGGCGACGCCCCGGGTGCGGATGATCTACACGATCCCCGAGTTCCAGAACCCGACCGGCGTGACACTGTCGCTTGCGCGCAGGAAGCGCCTGATCGAGCTGGCGAACCGCCACGATCTGATCGTGCTCGAGGATACGCCCTACCGGCAGATCCGGTTTTCGGGCGACACGTTGCCGACACTGAAGTCGCTGGACAGCGAGGGGCGCGTTATCCTGCTCGGGTCGTTTTCCAAGGTCCTTGTGCCTGGGCTTCGGCTTGGCTGGGCCGTGGCCGCGCCCGAACTGCTTGCGCGGATGAAACTTCTCAAGACTGCCGCCGATACGCAGAGCTCGACGCTGAACATGGCCGCGACGAGCTACTTCCTCGACCATCACGATCTGGACGCGCATGTCGCCACGCTGCGCAGCGCCTATCGGCGGAAGAAGGAGGTCATGCTCGATGCGATTCGGCTCCACTTCCCGCAGGATGTGACAGTCACCGATCCGGAGGGCGGGCTGTTCACCTGGGCGACATTTGCGGAAGGGTTCGACGCCACTGCCTTCATGCGCGATGTGTCCCTGCCCAAGGCGCGGGTGGCCTATGTGCCGGGCGGCAGTTTCTTCCCTGTAAGGGAGCGCGCGAACCACGCACGTCTCAACTATTCCGCCCAGCCCGAGGATCGGATCGTCGAAGGCATTGCTGCCCTTGGCGCTGCGCTGAAAGCCCATTTGAAGGACAGGCCATGACGATGCACGTTCATCCTGCCGCGGAGCCGCTTGCCGACGATCTGATTGCCCCCTGGCGCGATGTCTCGGCCGCGCTAGCGGTGGACTGCGCACCGGGCGCGCGGCAGATTGACCCGGCGATCCGCCCGCTGCGGCCCGTCGGCCAGCAGCCGCGGCTGATCGGTCGTGCCCTGACCGTGCGGGTCAGCCCGCCGGATTTCGGTGCGATGCTCCACGCTCTGGACATCGCCCGGGCCGGGGACGTCCTCTGCGTGGAGGCGGGGGGCGATCCGGTCACGGCTGTGATCGGGGACATCCTGTCGGGGCACCTCCGACGTATCGGCGTTGCCGGGATCGTCGTCGACGGCGCGGTACGGGATGTCGCGACGCTGGCGCGGTGGGACGACTTCGCCGTCTTCGCCCGCCATGTCACCCCGCGCGGACCGACGGCTGCCGCCGGCGGCGTGCTGAATGCGCCGGTCATCATCGGCGGGGCGCGGGTGAACCCCGGCGACCTGATCCTGGGCGACGACGACGGCCTTGTCTGTCTGCCGCCGGACACCGTGGCGCGCGGCCTTGGGCCGGTGCTGTCGAAGTCGGCGAAAGAGGCAGAATGGGAAGCCCGGCTCACCGCAGGCGAAAGCGCGGCAGTCGTCTTCGGCATCGCGCCCGCAACCCCGGCATGACGGCGCGCGGCACGCGCCGTCAGATCCCGGGGTTCTTCCTTCAGTGGACCTCCGGGACTGTCCACATCAGAGCGAGATCCACATTGAATTCCTCGCTGTCGCGCTCATGCGGCATCGACAACGCATGACCGCCGATCCAACGCAATGGGGCATCCAGGGATGCGCCATGCCGCCGGGATTTGTCATGAGCGGGCGTCTGCCCACGATGAAACAATGCCGTGAGTTGCAGCTTGCTTGCGCGGCTTGTCAGTCGGGCGGCGAACCGGGTGCGGGGCTGTCGGCGTGCCGGTCGATCAGTGGGAGGGCTGCGCGAAGGTCGCGCGGAAGTCGTTGACGTTGTTCAGCGTCGGGCCGACGACGACCTGCGCGGCGTGGGTGCGGTTCTCGACCCGCACCAGCCGGGGGTCGCCCGGCGGCACAACGTCGCTGTCGGCCGCCAGCACCGCCGCGACCGACGGCGGCACCGCAATACCCCAGCGGCCGATGACCGCGAGGGCGTCGGCGGGGGTGGAAGGGCCGCCCACGGTCGGGCCCGACCCGATGAAGGCCGGATCGTCCCCCGGCACGTCCGAGATCAACAGGCAGAGCATCCGCGCGGGGCAGGCGGCGGCTGCAAGTTGCCCGCCCTTGACCTGCGACAGGTGCTTGCGCACGACATTCATGAGGTCGATGGGCGCCCCGCTGTCCAGAAGGGCGCGGTTCAGTTTCTGCTTTTCGCCCAGCGTGATGCCTGTGGCCGGCGCGCACGGCAGCGCCGGGCCCCCGCCCGAGATCAGCGCCAGCACGAAATCATCCGCACCGAGGCTGCGCATCGGGTCCGCCACCTGAACCGTCCGGTCAAACATCGCACGAAGTAGGTCCTGCGGTTCCTGCATCCCGAACCTGGTACCCGGATGAAGCACGAACGACCAGTTCGACCGGTGTCAGGGTCTCGGCCGGTGGCGGGGCGCCGCCCTGCAACCAGTCAAGCAGCGTGCCTGCCACGGTCCGACCGAACCCCGCGACCCCGCAAGTGACCGAGGTCAGCGCGGGCCAGGTCCGCGACCTCGGGCAGACCTGAAACCGCGCTGTCGCCGACACTGGTGCGACCGCAGATATTTCTCCCTGGGAGGGTGCAATCCCGGGCAGTGCGGCCTTGCCAACCCGAAGGATCACGATCTGTCCGTCGCCGAATGCCGTCGACCTTGACACTTTGCCGCTCGGTCCCTCCACGATGCGGCGCGTCCCAATGCCTGAGGGGCATTGGGCTGGTGGTGGCCCGCATCGCGGACCGCTGCAACTCGCTACAGAAATTCCTTTGCGGCATGCGGTCAGGGTGAGACCGATAGGCAGACGTACTTCGTCTCGAGATACTCCTCGATCCCGTACTTCGATCCTTCGCGCCCCAAACCGGACGACTTGATCCCGCCAAAGGGAACCTCCGCAGTCGAGACCATGCCGGTATTGATCCCGACCATGCCGTATTCCAGCGCCTCGGCGACGCGCCAAATGCGCGAGATGTCGCGGGCGAAGAAGTAGGATGCGAGGCCGTACTCGGTGTCGTTCGCCATCGCGATCGCATCTGCCTCGGTGTCAAACGGGATCAGCGGCGCTACCGGGCCGAAGGTTTCCTCGGTCAGTATCTTCATTCCGGGAGCGACCCCGGCAAGGACGGTCGGTTCGTAGAATGTGCCACCAAGTTCTGACCGGTGCCCACCGGTCATGACCGTCGCTCCCTTGGCAACGGCATCGGCGACATGATCCTCGACCTTCGCCAGACCTGCGGCGTCGATCAGTGGGCCGATCTGAACGCCCGGCGTGGAACCGTTGCCAACCTGCATCGCGGTTGTCGCGACGGCGAGTTTCTCTGCGAACGGCTTCATCACCCCTTGCTGGACGTAGATCCGGTTCGCGCAGACACAGGTCTGCCCAGAGTTGCGGTATTTTGCGATCAGCGCTCCTTCGACCGCAGCTTCGAGGTCGGCATCATCAAAGACGATGAACGGTGCGTTGCCGCCGAGTTCCAAGGATAGCTTCTTGATGTCGTGGGCACACTGGCGCATCAGGATCCGCCCGACCTCGGTCGATCCGGTGAACGTCAGCTTGCGGACCTTCGGGTTGGTGCAAAGCTCCAGCCCCATGCCCCTCGCGTCGCGCCCGGTCACGATGGAAAGGACGCCCGCAGGCACCCCGGCCCGTTCGGCCAGAACGGCCATCGCCAGGGCGGAAAGGGGGGTCTTCTCGGCGGGACGACCGACGAAGGTGCAGCCGGCCGCCAGCGCAGGGCCGACCTTGCGGGCGATCATGGCATTCGGGAAATTCCAGGGCGTGATGGACCCGACCACTCCGACAGGCTGCTTCAAGACCAGCAGGCGCTTGTCGGGCTGGTGGCCCGGGATGACGTCGCCATAGACGCGGCGACCTTCTTCGGCAAACCACTGGATGAAGCTGGCCCCATAGGCGATCTCTCCCTTCGCCTCTGCAAGCGGCTTGCCCATTTCGGCCGTCAGGATCGCGGCAAGGTCGTCGGCGTTCTCGAGCATCAGGGATTGCCACGCAAGAAGGATGGTGCACCGGTCCCTGGCGGTGCGCGCCGCCCAAGCCTTCTGGGTATTGAAGGCCGCGTTGATGGCGCGGCGGATGTCGTCGGCCCCCATGTCCGCCACTTCCGCCACCAGCGCGCCATTCGCCGGGTTTGTGACAGGAAAGCGTCGCGGTCCTGCTTCCCAACGTCCCGCCACAAACGCACGCGGTTCAAGAAGGGACGGGTCACGCAGGGCAAGGGTCATGATCTCTCCTTCTCGCGGCATCAATGGGCGGCTGAGTAGATGGCCAAAGCGTCGGCTTCGGCGAGCGGTCGCGGGTTGTTCACCAGGAGCCGGGTCTGGTTCATCGCATCGCGCGCGAGGCGGGGAAGCATATCGACGGGAATATCCATGTCGCGCAAACGCTGCGGTAGGCCGCAGTCCGCCGACAGTTGCGCAAGACGCTCGATGAAGGCCGCCGCGCGTTCCTGACCTTTGAGAGGGGCAAGGTCGGGAAAGGCGTGGGGCGCCAGTTCCGTATAGGGCGCATGGGCGGCAACCGCGTTGAACCGCAGGACATGCGGCAGGACGAGGGCGTTCGACAGGCCGTGCGGAATGTGGAAATGCCCGCCAAGCGGGTAGGCCAGCGCATGGACGGCGGCCACCGGCGAATTGGCAAAGGCCTGTCCGGCAAGCATCGACCCCAAGAGCATGTCCGCTCGCGCTGTTGCGTCGCGTCCGTCCCTGACCGCATTCAGCAACGCACGCCCCATGAGCCGCAGGGCTTCGCAAGCCAGTGCGCGCGACACAGGGTTGTTGTTCGGACTGGCAGAGGCATAGGCCTCGATCGCATGCACCATTGCGTCGATCCCAGTTGCCGCTGTCACATGGGGCGGCAGGCCCAGGGTCAGGTCGGGATCGAGAAGTGCGAGGTCGGGGATCAGGTGCGGGCTGACCACACCCATCTTTTCGGCCGCGCCGGTGGTCACGATGGAGATCGGCGTCACCTCGGACCCGGTGCCGGATGTCGTCGCGATAAGCACGAGTGGCAGGCGTGGGCCCTTCGCCTTTCCGACGCCATAGACCTCGGACAGTGCTTCGGTCCCTGGCGCAAGAAGCGCCACCAGCTTGGCCACGTCGAGCGACGATCCACCGCCCAACCCGATGACCCCCCCCACGTCTGCCGCCCGGGCCGCTTCGATTGCGGCCTGCACGACCGATTCCGACGGATCCGCCTGCACGTCACTGAACAGCGTCACCTCCAGGCCGCCCCCACGCAGCAGATCCGACGCACGGCCGACGATACCGGTGCCCATCAGTCCGGGATCGGTGACAATGATCACGCGGGGCCCTGTCAGGGGAAGGGCGAGCGCAGGCAGTTCCGCCAGGACGCCGGACCCGAAACGGACCGACCGCGTGGTGTTGAATGTGAACGGTGCTGTCATCCGGGGTGTCTCCTAGCCGCCGAAGGATATTGCTGTCAGGACAAACAGCCCAAAGCCGATGGCCGCGCTCAGCACGAGGGCGCGCTGGCGTTCGCGTTCCGCAGCGCGGCTATCGCGGCGAAGCCGTGCCGGGGGTTCGTAGGGTGGAATGGCCGTCTTGTGATGGCTCGCCATTTCCATCCTGTAGGAAAGGAACCAGACCAGCCCCAGCCCGAGAACCCAGAACAGAAGGCCCCAGGCCCATTGCGACGGCATCCCGAGTGCCCATGTCCCGTCGGGCGACCCGAAGGCGAAGTTGCCGAAGACCAGTCCGGGGCCGACCGCGAAGAAGGCCCATGCCAGGGCCACCGACCACGCCGTTGCGCGCAGCGCCCGGGCCGAGGGCGACTGGCGCAGCGTCTCGGACAGGAACCTGCGCGCTTCCTCGGCTTCGGGGCCGAAGCCGCGGCGCTGGGTAAACGCCGAGATCAGCACCGTGACGACAAGGTTAAGCACCAGTCCCCAGGCGGCAGAATGGATCGTCCAGGGCCAGCGGCCCCAGGGCAGGTCCAACCCGAGGAAGGACAGCACCGCATGTCCCAGCGGTTCCGTCAGAAGGACGCCGGCGATCCCGAAGCCCACCCCCGTCACGACGGCGGGACGGGTGAACCAGCGCACCCAGGTCATGCCCAGAAGCGGGGTGATCAGCTGGGCTGCCAGCGGCAGCGCCACGGCACCAAGCGCGGACAGGGTCACCGGGGTCAATGCCTGCATCAGTACCGAGACCACCGCCAGAAGCACCACGGCGATGCGGGCCAGCGCGACCGTGCCCGCGCGGGACAAGCCGCCGTGGAACCACGGCTTGTAGATCGTGCGGACCAGTGCCTCGGCCGCCGTGACTAGGCCGAGCCCCGCCAGCAGTTGGACCCCGCACAGAAGACCGACAAACAGCCATGCGGCAAACCACGGGGACAGGCCAGTCAGCAGGCCGGACACCGACAGCGCGGGATCAGCGAAGCCTGCGGCACCGACGATTACGGCGGGCAGGGCTACCGCAAGACCGAAGGCGCCAGCCATGACCCAGGTCTGGCCCGCGGCGATCCCGCGCGGCGAGGTCGTGGACAAGACGACCTTCAGCACGACCGGGCTGGCCTGCACCCCCAGCAGCGCCATCGCCAGCGACAGGGATGCCACAGCGGTTCCCTCGTGCCCGGCCGCGGCCTCGCGGCCGATCCCGGCCGTGAACTGGATCACGCCCGCGACGCTGAAGGTTCCGCCTGCGTCTGCGGCTATCGCCTGAAGCCCCGCGTTCAGCCCGGCAAAGCCACCGGTGGCGATCAGGGTGAAGGTGGCCATCCCGACCAGCGCCGCCGCTGCAAGGGCCGCCTGTATCGCGCCTAGGTAGCCGACAGCCCGCATCCCGCCGATGACGACGTAGCCGACAAGGATGAACCCCAGAACGATCCCCACCCCTTCGGCGGAAATATCCCCGCCGGACAGCGCGGCGGCGATCCGGGACAGTTCGCGCAACTGCAGCCCCGAGAAGGCGACGGCAAAGAGCACGGCCACGGTCGCGGACACCGCCACGAGGAATTCCGACTGCCAGTAGGCGCGAAGGAGCTCGCCCTGTGACGACAGACGCAGCCGCTGCCCGATCAGCCACAGACGCTTGAAGAACAGGACGCCGGGCAGGGCCAAAAGGACGCCCGCCTGGATCAGCGCCGGGCGCGCAAAGCCGTCCGTCCCGATCTCGGCCGGAACGGCAAGCGCCATCCAGCCCGACACGGACGCCCCGGCGACAACAATGGCAGAAACCCAGGTCGGCAGCGAATGTCCGGCCGAAAACCAGGTCTGCTGGCCGCCGTTCGCGACGGCCGCCACGCGCGCCCAGTACAGGCTGACCGCAGCCCAGAACAGCAGGTAGAGCGGCAGCCAGGCCATTCAGGCCCCCCGTCTGGCGGCGTCGTCAGCCGCCCGGACATGGAATTGAGAGAAGGCCCCGCGCAACCCGTGGCGCGTGACCAGATAGGCGAGGAACCCGATTGCCAGCGTGCCGAACAGCGTGAGGCCAGCGTAGTAATCCGCCGAGGTCATGCCGCCGCTCACCGCCCCGGCCATGAAGACAAGACCCAGCACCCCGTAAATCCCGATCCCGAGCGCGGTCTCGCCCCGGGTAAAGCCGGTCGAGTGGATTGCATTGACAACGATATGGGCCACGAATGCCGTGATGATCACCGCGACTCCGACGGCAGAGATAGCCCATGTGTCGCGGGCCATGCCCTCAAGGAAAATACCCAGCCCAAGGAACCCGAGGCTTCCCCAGATCGTGAAGACCAGGATGGAGCGGTCGATGTTGGGCGTGCGCTCGGGCATGGATCAGCAACTCCGGGCAGGGCGAGGGGGCGCAGGACAAGTGCCCGCGCTTTCCTGATTGTCAGCTTGCGGCAGACTTTCCGCCCTTGGGTTTCGGGGCCGGCTCTGGGGCCGAGGGCTCGGTGTAGACGATCTTGGACAGGTCCTGCAGCGTATGGGACCGGTGCACCGTGTCACCGGACAGGCCGATCTCGCCCAGCAGCGTGTCAACGAACGGAGCCTGGCTGCGGTAGCGCAAGGCCGAGGTCACGACCTGGTCGGCGAGGTTGCCCTCGCGCGGGGCGGCGCCACCGCCATCGGCCGAGGCAGTGGATCCCTGCCCCGGAAGCGGCCCGCCGGACAGCCCGGGCAGCCCCTCCACATGCATGATCTTGATCTCGTCGATCTTCTCCATCGGCTTGACGCTTTCGCGAATGATCGCGGGCAGGTTCTCGACGAGGGCCTTGTGCAGCGCGGAACGGCGGCTTGCGTCGGACCGGATGTTCTCGGCCGCGTTGAGTTTTTCCTTGCCTTCGGCCTCGACCCGAAGCCGTTCTTCCAGGGCGGCAACCGCGATGCGGTCGGCATCGGCCCGGTCGGTCGCCGCCGCCTTCTCGGCTTCGGCGAGGATGCGCAGGCGCGTTGCCTCGGCTTCGGCGTTCCGCTCGGCGTCGATCAGGTCCACTTGTTTCTGACGGTTGGCGATCTCGATGTCGCGCAGGGTCTGGACCCGTTCGGCCGCCTCGACCGCGGCCGCGCGCGCGGCCTCGGCGATGGCTTGCGCCTCGGCCCGTTCCTTGGACTTCAGGGACACCGCGATCTCGCGCATCTGCTGTTCCAGGTCCAGCGCCTCGCGTCGCTTGATCTCCAGCAGTTCAACCTGCTGCTCCATCTCGATCCGGGCGCGCTCGACCGTCTCGCGTTCCTTGACCTTTACAGTCTCGATCTCGCGTTCGCGCGCCGCGGCTTCGTTGGCGATCTCGGCCTTGCGCAAGGCGCGTTCGACCGACACCTCGGCCTCGTGCGCCAAGCGCGCGTATTCGCTGTCGCGCTGGATCTCGAGGCTGCGCTTCTCGGCCTCCAGGTTCTTCGCACGGATCGCGACCGCGGTGTCCTTCTCGATGTCGTTGCGCTTCTTCTTGCGGCTTTCGATCTGTTCGGTCAGGCGCGTCAGACCTTCGGCGTCGAAGGTGTTCGACGGATCGAACAGCTTGATGTCGGTCTGGTCGAGCGAGGTCAGCGAAACGCTTTCCAGTTCCAGTCCATCCAGCGCCAGGCTTTCCGCCACCTCGTGCTTAACCTCCTTCACGAAGGCCTGCCGGTTCTCGTGGATATGCTCCAGCGTCATCTTGGCCGCGGCCCCGCCCATCGCATCGACGAAGCGGCCCTGGATCAGGTCCTTCAGTTGTTCCGCATCCATGGTCCGGTTGCCGAGCGACCGGGCCGCGATCGCCACAGCCTCTTCCGTCGGGGCTACGCGGACATAGAATTCCACCGTCAGTTCGACCCGCATCCGGTCCTTGGTGATCAGCGAGCGTTCCCGTGTCCGCGTCACTTCCAGCCGCAGAGTGTTCATGTTCACTTCGGTTATGTCGTGCAGGATCGGCAGCACCATCGCGCCCCCGCCCATGACGACCAGTTCCCCGCCAAAGCCCGTCCGGACAAAGGAAATGTCCTTGGTCGAGCGGCGGTAAAGCCAGTGCAGAAGGTAGGCGGCAACGGCGATGACGATCGCCGCCAGGATGATGATGGCAATGACGTCTGCACCGTTCATGGACGTGCTCCCTTCATGTGCGCGGCGGTGGATGGGCCTTTGGCGTCACGCATGGCGCGGCTCCTGGGGCGTCGAAAGCGCCCCGGTTGCCAGCACCGCGACGCCAAAGGCCATGCGGTTCAGGATGTCGGCGAGATTGTAGGCGATGGTCAGTGCCCCGGTATCGGCGATCCCGGCGAAGGCTGTCAGGAAGTTTCCGAGCGGATAGATTGCCCAGCCGATGGTGACGATCAGGCGCAACCAGAAATAGCCTCGGCGCACATGGTCGCCCTCAGCCTCGCGCACCGCGTCGTCCATCCGGCCGAAGAACAGCTCGCCCAGCACATACAGCCAGAACAC
>CAYYOE010000008.1:23176-34259 GCA_964473055.1 uncultured Rhodobacterales bacterium
TGTTGCCCATGATCTCTCCTCAGATCTGCGTTCGGATGTGCGGCGACCGCGCATAGAGTGCGACCATGGGTAGGATCAGCAACCCGAAGATGAACTGCTGCCATTGGAAATTGAGGCCGAGCCCCACCAGGAAGCTCGACAGCACCTGCAGGACCAGGACCCCGATCACGGTGAAGCCGTAACCGCCCTGCCCGCCCAGCAGCGAGGTGCCGCCCACGACCACAGCCGCAAGCGTCAGGAACAGGTACTGGTCGCCGACACCGATGAAGCCGCCGCCCGACCAACCTAGCAACAGCGCCCCGGTCATCGCGGCAAAGAAGCCCGACAGGGCGTACATCGACACCCAATAGCGCATTTCCGAGATCATGACCCGGCTGGCCGAGGTCCGGTTGACGCCAAGCGCGTAGAGGTAGCGGCCATAGACCGTGGTCCGCATCCCGACGATCAGCACCAGGGAAACGATGACCCAGATCAGGATGACGGGGGGGAACGGCAGCCCGAAGGTGGTTCCGTTCATCGAACTGAGGTTCGACAGCCATGGTGGCACGGTCCCGAAGACATTGCCCGAATAGGCCGTCCCGATCGAGGTCAGGATCTGCACGCCACCCGAGATGGCGAACCCTGTTCCCAAGGTGACAATCAGTGCCTGTCCCTGAAGACGGTAACTGAGAAGTCCGTTGATCACCCCCAGAAGGAGGCCGACCGTCAGCACGATCAGCACCGCCAGCCACGGCGGCACCCCGAGCGAGATGAGGTACAAAAGCCCGACGTTCGCCCCGCCGATGACGAACGGGATCGACAGATCCAGCCCGCCCAGAAGCGCCACCATGGTCTGGCCGACCGACGCCAGCCCGAGGAAGGCGGCGAACAGCAGCATCGACTTGATGTTCTGCGATGACGAGAACCCTTCGATGTTCATGGCGCCGACCGAGAAAAGCCCGGACAGCACCATGATCCCGATGAAGGCTGACCGGTTCTGCTGGAATTGTCGGCCCAAAGTCCGCGTAAGGACGAGGATCACCAGGAGGATCAGAAGCGAGATCACGTTCCAGACGTTGAAGAACCCGGTGATCGTCAGGCTGAGGATCAGGAACCCGATCAGGATCGCAGCCAAGCCCAGGAGTGGCCACAGGTAGGCCCGCCACAGTTGCCGGATCGGCCCCGGCCCTTCCTCGGTGTCGCCTCCGACTTCCCAGAATTGGCCGAGGATGTAGTGCCAGCCCCACATCCACAGCGCAAGCGTCGCAATTGCGGCTAGGATCACGACCTGGACGCTGGCATCCTCCAGGAACCCCGTGATGATTCCGATGCCAGCCAGCATAAGGCCGGCGACAAGGCCCACGATGCGCGCACCAAGCGGCAGGGAAGTTCGCGTGTTCGGGCGCGCCGTATCGGTCATTCGGTCGCCTCCTGAACTGCTGGCGAAGTACCCCTGACGGAGTTCTCCGTGCCGATGGTCCAGGCGATCATCAGGACCAGCGCACCGGCCACCACACCGACGGCCACGCCGATATCCCGCCGCCGCCCGGCCTCGGTGATCGCCAGGCGCAGAAACAGCGCCACAACCGCCAGGACCACAACCGACAGCACCAGCGGCGCCGCCTGAAGCCGCAGCGCCTCGGACGCGGGCGAGACCACGGCGATCTCCAGCGGACCGATGAGGGCGGCCTGCATCTCAAGCGGGCCGGGAACCATCTCCCCCGGCGCGCCCAGGCTGCGATAGTCGAAGGTCGCGTGCAGGATGATCCCGAGCACGACGACCGACAGCGCAACGAAGTAGAGCAGCGGTGAGAAGTTCGGGATGCGCCGCTGGATGACCGGGATCAGCAGGGTCAGCAGCAGTGAGGCGACAAGGACGGTTCCATAGGCCAGGTTCGTGACGAAGCTTTGCACCGCCCCGAAGTTGAAGGTCGAGAGCGAGAAGGTGATCAGGTAGAGGTTCAGCGCCCCGAGCGCCGACCCGAACACGCCGGCCCGCCCGCCGGCAAGGGATGCGCCGCCAAGGACCAGCGCGGTGACCGCGATCAGGGTGTAGGTGGTGCCTTGCGACGGGTCGCCCGACCCGATCAGGGCAGTGAAGCAGATGGCGGCCAGTCCCGCGAAGGCCCCCGAAATCATGTGGGCGCCGATCCGGACCACCGAAATCTGAACGCCAGAGGTATAGGCCGCGCGCTCGTCCGATCCCATCAGGCGCAGGTGGGTGTAGAAGGCGGTCGCCGTGAACAGAAGCCACAGCGCCGTGGCGATCAGGACGATGATCAGCGGGGGCGAGAAGATCGTCGTGCCGTAGCCCCATTCCGCCATGAACTCGGGCGCCAGACCGCCCGGCCGGGGCAGGATCACGAGGTTGATCCCCGACAGCGCCAGGTAGCCCGACAGCGACACGATGATCGGCTGGACGCGGACATAGATGACGATCAGCGCAAAGATGAACTGGTACAGCGCACCAGCCGCGATCGCATAGAGAAACACCGCGATGGGCGACGAGACGATCCCGGCGCCGTTCAACTGGATCAGCGTCACGTTGATGAAGCCGATCAGCGGGCCGATCGACAGATCCACGGTGCCGCGGCCGGCGATCACGGAGGCCATCAGCGCGAAGGTGGCAAGGATCAGGGGCGAGACCACGATCACTGCCGCGCCCAAACCATAGCTGGTCATCAGGTTTGGCGATCGCAAGACGGCCAGCGTCAGCAGCGCGAAGAACAGCGTGATCGGCATCAACAGGAATGGATTCGAGCGCGCGCCCTGAAGCGGGGAATCCAAACGCACGGCCGGGGATGCCGCAGTCTGGACGGGCTGCGCGGACACAGTCATGACCGGCCGCCGATTGCGGGGCGCCCTTCGGCGTCGAACTCGACCACGCGGATGCGGACGGGTGCTGGGGACCCGCCCGTCGCTGCCACAGGCGCGTCCAATCTGCGTTCACGCGCGACAGGAGATGTTCCCCCGCGCGCGCTTGAGGCCCGCACACTGTCCGGAACCGTCACGCGCACACGCACCCCGTCACCTGCCACTGCCGCCTGCCCGGTCGTGCCCGTGCGCGGCCGCAGTCCCCAGGGTGCGGTCAACCCGCTTCCATCGGTCTGGCCGAACATGGCTTCAAGCACCGGCCCGGTCCTCAGGCCACGTCCGTCGAAGGCATCGAACGGGGCGCCATCGCGGAACACGATCACGCGGGTGGCAAAGCCCAGGAACTCTTCGATCTCGGAGGACAGGTAGACGACCGACCGGCCTTCGGCGGCAACGCGGTGCAGGTGCCTGTAAAGCTCGGACTTCGCGCCGACGTCGATCCCACGGGCAGGATCGTTCAGCACGATCAGGTCGGGGCGCATGGCAAAACCGCGCCCGATCAGCACCTTCTGCTGGTTTCCGCCGGACAGGGAGGTGATACGGTCCTCCTTGACCCCGAACTTGATCAGGAGGTTTTCCGCCTCGCGCCGGAACGTTGCATTCAGCGTTTCCCAGTCGATGATGCCCAGGATGCCTGCCCGCCGCTTCTCGCGGTACAGCGGCATGACCATGTTCTCGAAGATCGACAGCGACGCGAAGATCCCCTCGCGCTTGCGATCGCCCGAGACGTAGGCAATCCGCCCGCGTACTGCCTCGGGCAGCGCGCGCACTGGCGACCACTGGCCATGTCGGTCCTGCACCTCGACGTTGCCCGACAGGGCCGGCTGAACACCTGCCAGCGCGCGGACAAAGGCATCCTGCCCCTGGCCGTCCAACCCGGCGATCCCGACAATTTCGCCCCGGCGCAGGTCGAAGTCGAAGGACGCGCCGCTTGCCCACAACTTCAGACCGGAAGCGCGCAGGGCGCGTTCGGCGGTCGCGGGCTGGGCGGGCTCGTGCGCCATGTGCCCGGTGCCGGGGGCCTCGCCCGTCATCAAGGCCAAGAGGTTGCGTTCGGTGATGTCCGCCCGATCAAGAACCCCGACATCCCGCCCGTCCCGCATGACGGTCGCGCGGTCCGATATACGGACAAGCTCGGCAATCCGGTGCGTTACGATCAGAACTGTCGTCCCCGCATCGCGCAGGGCCCGCATCTTTTCAAACAGTCGCTCGGTCGAGTCGAAATCCAGTGCCGCGGAACTTTCGTCGAGGATCAGGATGCGCGGATCGGACAAGAGCGCGCGGGCAATGGTGATCCACTGCTTCTGCGACAGCGGCAGCGTGCCGACCAGGGCATGGGGGTCGACGGGGTCGCCGGACAGTTCTTGCATCAGCTGCGCCGCGCGGGCCACCTTGCGGTCCTGCGCCATCGACTTCGTGAACAGGCGGTCGGACCCCATGAAGATGTTGTCCACCACGCTTGCCTCGTCGGCGACCAGAACCTCCTGGTAAACGGTCGAGATCCCCAGCGCGCGGCTTTCGGCGGGGGTCGACGGGCTTTCGCCCAGGATTGACACTGACCCGCCGTCGACCGGCAGGATGCCTGACACGACCTTGGCCAGCGTGCTCTTGCCGCAGCCGTTGCCGCCGACGACCGCGTGGATCTCGCCCGCGCGCGCCGAAAAGTTCACACCGTCCAGGGCGCGCGTCGGTCCGAAATACTTGCGCACGTTCCGAACCGCGATCGTCTCACGGCGCGGTTTGGACGTGGCAAGGGGGGAACCGTCGTTGTCCATCGGATCCGGGTCTGAGAATGGGAAGGAGCGGGGCCGCAAACTGGGCGGCCCCGCCCGTAGCGCCCGGGTTCAGGGCGTGAAGGCGCGCGGGTCGGCAGGACGCAGGAAGAACTGGTCCAGATAGGCCGGGTCCTGGCCCCAACGGTTCGGACCGACGGCCAGCCAGTTCGGGCTGTTCTCGTCGCAATCCTCGTCCATGACCTCGGCCAGGTCCGCGTGGCTGAACTTCACCGGGTCGACAAGGACCGACTGGATCTTCGGGCCCTGCCCCTGCAGCGTCCGCATCATGATGTTCCAGATCAGCTGGATTTCATCCGCGGGCGGCCAGACCTGATAGGCCGCCGTGATGTAGTCGGGGTTCTTGCGCCAATAGCACAACGCCCCAAGCTCGCCGCCGATGGCCACCGGGATGTTGCCCCGGCCCGATTGCTGCACTGCCCGCAGCACGCCCATCTCGGCTGCCGATTGTACGATGACCGCGTCCAGCTGTCCCGGGTTGGTGGCAAGCCAGCGCTGCACCTCGCCCTGCGCGATCTGGTCGGTCCACATGCCGGCGACCGTGCCGACCACGTTGATGTCGGGCGAGGTCTCCAGCCCGGCCAGGACGCCGCGATGCTGGCTGTCCGACCCGGAGGTGCCGGGGATGCCCTCGACCACCAGCACGTTGCCTGCGCCGCCCAGTTGCTCGACCATCTCGCGGGCGATCTCGAAACCGCCGACCTGATAGTTGACCGACGAGTTGATCGAGTATTCCGATGTCAGGTAGCCCGTAAGCGAGAACACCGGCACGCCGCGGTCCGCAGCATACTTCACGGTCGCGTTGAGGGCGGTCGGGTTCGAACAGCAGACAATGATCGCGTCCACACCCTGATCGACCAGCTGGCGCATCTGCTGGATCTGCGTCGCGTCGTTCAGATTGGACTGGGTGATGACGACCTCGGACAGAAGCCCGAGTTCCTGCCACTCCGGAATGATGATGTTCTGCAGCTCGTCCATCACTGCCGCGCGCCACGTGTTGCCGGCATAGGACGAGGCATAGCCGATCTTCCACGGTGGCGGGTTACTCGCGGCAAAATCGCGCCAGGCGCTTGGGCCGACTGGCTGCATCGGGTCGAGCATTGCTGAGTTGTAGAGCCGTTCAACCACTGCTGGATCGAGCTCGTCGAGACCCTCTGCAAGACCCGCAGTGGCCACAACGGCCAGCATGGCCGCAGTCAGGCCAAGGCTTCCTTTCAGTTTCATGGTGTCCTCCTCCTCTGTTTCTTCACGGCCCGAACGAGCCCTCAGTCGTAGAAATCCAGCGGCGCCTTTCGGAAAGCAGCCCAACCCTCGGGATCGTGCCCGGTGACGACAAGCGCGCCAGTGTCCTTCGCGATCCGGCGCAGTTTCGCGACGGAATTGGCCGAGTCCGCAGCCGAATGGATCAGGCCCGGGAGGGCGCGGTTCTCCCAGTGGTCCACCGTGTAGGCTGCGTCGACCGCCAGCAGCACGGGGCCAGTCTGGGGCAGTGTCACAAGGAAGGACATGTGCCCCGGCGAATGGCCAGGGGTGAAAATCATCCGCACCGTGCCGTCGCCGAACAGATCGTAGTTGTCTGTGTATTCCCCGCCGAGGAACTTCCAGTCGAGACCGGGACGGTCGAAGTCGGCGCGGATGTACGCGCCCTGGGCGAACCAGTGGGGCTTGAACGCATAGTCGTACTCGGCGCGCTGCACGACATGCGTGGCCTTCGGAAATCGTCCGATCGCGCCGGTATGGTCGAGGTGCAGGTGCGACTGCAGGACGAAGCGCACGGAATGCGGTGCCACGTCCACAAGCTTCAGTTGCTCGACGCAGTTCTCGGCCAGACCCATCACGGGATCATAGGCGTCGACCACCTTGCCCCAGTGCGCGCGCTTGTCGATGGCGACCTCGGCGGCGTTGCCGCCATCGATCACCACGTTGCCACTGGGGTGCCGTATCAGGAACCACGGCACAGGGATCTCGTAGTCCTGTTCGCCCTGGTTCATCTTGATGTACTTCAGCTTCGTGCGAAGCGTCCCGGTCTGGAACATGTGCAGTTCCAGCCCCGACGACTTTCTCCGGCGTGCTGGGGCCGCGGCGACAGCCGGCGCCTGCGCGAAGCTGGGCCGGGGCGCCAGTGCAGAAGGCTGGGCCGAGGCTTTTGGTCTGGTGTCGGTGCCCTCGATCTCGATCTGACGGCCCTTGTCATCGAACTCCACGATTTTCATCGGGCGGTTCCCAACGTGCCGGTCCGGGTCATGTCCGTTCCTCGATGATGCGAAGCGCCTCCTTCAGGTAAACGGCGAAGAGCGGATAGTTTTCGGACATCGGGAAGTGCCCGATATCCTCCATCTCGATGTAGATACCGCCGGGGATCTGCCGAGCGGTGTTCTCGGTCGCCTCGGGCGGGGTCAGGTAGTCGTAGGTGCCGGTCATCATGATGACCGGGCAGCGTCTGGTGTCGATGTTTCCCAGTTTGCCGCGCAGGTCGTGATCGACCGAGTAGAAATAGAGGTCGCCTTTGAACACCTCGGCGCCTTGCGTGTAGTAGTGCCAGGTCAGCCACCGATCCATGTCGGGCGACTGCGGCGCCATCAGGTCCCACACGCCCGATGCACATACCTGCGCGGAGTTGGCATGGGGGTGCCGCCACCAGTCCAGGAAGAACCCCGGCGCGTGTTCGGCCGCCTCGACCGGGATCACGGCGCGGAAGCGGTCGGGGTAGTGCAAGGCCAGTTGCAACGCCACGTTTCCGCCGAAGGACGACCCCATGAAGATCGGGTTCTTCAGCTCCAGCGCATCGCACAGCGTGACGATGAACTTCATGTAATGTTCTGTGGTCAGAAGGTATTCTTCCTTCCACCACTCGCGGTTGTGGGGCGGATCGGACTTGCCGTGCCGCGCTAGGTCGTAGGCGATCACGTCATAGTCGCGGGTAATCTCCTCGTCCTCGAGCAGACCGCGCCACTGGTGGTTGTGGCAGCCGGCCGTGTGTTGGCACACGAGC
The DNA here is from genome assembly GCA_964473055.1 of uncultured Rhodobacterales bacterium. Lineage (GTDB taxonomy): Bacteria > Pseudomonadota > Alphaproteobacteria > Rhodobacterales > Rhodobacteraceae > UBA996. Next base: position 30,815 of record CAYYOE010000008.1, read on the forward strand.
GGCTGTCCCTGCCCATTGCGCAGGTAGAACACCTTGTATTCGTAGCCGTCGACGTCGATGGTCACATAGCGACCGATGACCGGCGAGTGCTTGGCCATACTTGGGTCCTTCACGCAATGATTGGAGCGCAAGCTCAGACGGGGACGCCGACCTTGCGCAGAAGCTCGAACTGGACGGTGAAGTTGCGCAGGTTCTGCATCATCACCAGGATATTGCCCTCGATCTTCAGATCGCGGCGAAAGCTGGCCGCCCAGATGCCGTGATACATCGGCTCGGGGATGGGGCGGGCGAATTCGCGCCATGTTGCGGGACTGGCGCGCAAGGCGAAGTCGTATGCGTCGAGCGGCTGCGGGTCGGTGTTGATGCGATAGACCTTGCCGTCCACCATCTCGACGATGACCTTGGCGGTCCCCATGTCCCACAAGTAGCTGCATGTGAAGTATCGCGCCATCGCTCCGATGGTCGCATCGCGATCAGAGGCCTCGCCGAAGCGTATGGCCCAGTCGCGCAGGCTCATCGCCATTCCAGTCCCTCCCCGCAGCGGTCAGGCCGGCGCCACCGCCCCCAGATCAACGTGAACCGGGTTCCGCTGATAGATCACGGTTCAGCATGCTGAACTCTTTTCGATGGACTGAACGTTAGTCGCCGTGCTAGATTCGTGTCAAGGAGAATTGATCCGCCGCGCCGCCTTGTATTTCGTGATCAGGTCCTCGCCGCGGAACGCTCTTCATGATTGAAGAACACGTCAAGAGGTGGAGATGGCCGCAGATGACACAACTAGCCGTCTGGTGCCTGCGTTGGAGCGGGGTGTGCGGATCCTCGACTATGTTGCGCGATCGCGTTCGACGCCAACGCTGACAGAAATCGCGCGCGACCTGGCCATAGCGAAAAGCTCGGCGCACACGTTGTGCAATACGCTTACCGAACTTGAGCTCTTGATCCGCCGACCGGACCAGACGTTCCGAATCGGTCCGTATGTCATGCGCTGGGCCAATGCCTTCGTGCAGCAATCGGATGTCGCGGCCGAGTTCGCCACGCTCTGGGACGAGGAGACCGAGCTGCCCGGGGCGACCATTACCCTCACGGTGCTGGAGGATGGTGAGGTCGTCTATATCGCAGCGCGCAATTCGGTCGTGTCGCATTCGTTTATCGAGTTCCGCACCGGAATGCGCCTGCCGGCCTGCTTTACGGCAACCGGCAAGGCCTTTCTCAGCTGCATGAGCGAGTTCGAAGTTCGAAAACTCTACCGTGAGGGGTTGCCGCCGCCGCTGACACCCCACAGCGTCCGCGACGTCGACGCGCTGCTCGCCGAGCTTGCCACAGTTCGTCAGAACGGCTTTTCTGTGGATGATCAGCAAGTTGCCGAAGGCATCATCTGTTTCGGGGCCTCGGTGCTCGATTCCCGCAACAGACCGATGGCCGGAGTGGCCGTCAGCTTGCCAACCGATCGGTTGGGGGGGGAATCACAGGAAAAGATCATTTCCAACGTGCAGCGCATTGCCGCGCGCCTGTCCCACAGGATGGGCGCAGACCTTGGGTGGCATCAGGCGCCGTAACCGGCGGGCGGACCCCAACGGGACACGGAAACACTGATTGGCAAGGGCCATGAGCGGTGAGCGACCTCGACGACGCGACCTAAACGCTGCATGGTATCGAAGCGCGCAGGAAAGTGACTTTCCGACCATCGTTCACGCACTATCCTTTCGTGAGCGCAAGGGAGGGCGCATCCATGAGACAGACCCTGATCGCCGCCGCGCTGGCGGCAGCACTTGCCGTGCCTGTTGCGGCGCAGACCCCCTCGCCCGAGGGGGCGACGCTCTACTTCGTCGGGCTGGACGACGGGGCGACCGTCACCAGCCCTGTGACCATCGTTTTCGGGCTGCGGGGCATGGGCGTGGCCCCCGCAGATATCCAGCGCGATAACACTGGCCACCATCACCTGTTCCTGAACCGCGCGCCTTTCGATCCGGCGACGGACGCGGGGTTCTCGATTCCCGCCGACGACAACCACCGCCATTTCGGCGGCGGACAGACCGAGGTGACGCTGGACCTGCCCCCCGGCACCCACACCCTGCAACTGGTGCTGGGCGACCATGCCCACGCGCCGCATGATCCGCCGGTGGTGTCCGAGGTCATCACCATCACGGTCCAGTAGCGCAGGACTGGCGAGCGCGCGCGGGGCGGCCTAGGTTGCCCCGCAACCCGGAGGTTCCGCCATGCCCGACACCCACGCCCCGAACCCGCTGCTTTCGCCCTCGGACCTGCCCTTCGGTCTGCCCGATTTTGCCGCGATCACCGACGACCATGTCGCCCCGGCCGTCGAAGAAGCCCTGACACGGGCGCGGGCGGCGATCGCGGCCATCGCCGACAACCCCGAAGCGCCGACCTTCGCCAATACCATCGACGCGCTGGAACTGGCGGAAGACGACCTGTCGCGCGTGCTGGGCGTGTTCTGGAACCTGGCGGGTTCCGATTCGAACCCCGCGCGCGAGGCCCTGCAGCGCGACCTGTCGCCAAGGCTGGCCGCGTTCTCGTCCGAAGTGGCGATGAACCCGGCCTTGTTCGCCCGGATCGAGGCGCTTTGGGCCGCGCGCGACACGCTGGACCTGACAGCGGAACAGGCGCGCGTCCTGATGCTGACCCGGCGCGGTTTCGTGCGGCAGGGGGCGCTGCTGGAAGGGGCGGCGCGGGATCGGCTGAAGGCGGTGAAGGAGCGGCTGGCGGTGCTCGGCACGCAGTTCACCCAGAACCTGCTGGCGGACGAGCGCGACTGGGCGATGGACCTGTCCGAGGGCGATCTGGACGGGTTGCCCGGCTTCTTGGTGTCGGCCGCGCGGTCGGCGGGCGCCGAGCGAGGCGCGTCGGGGCCGGTCGTCACCCTGTCGCGGTCGCTGATCGTGCCGTTCCTGCAATTCTCGCCCCGCCGCGATTTGCGCGAGCGCGCATTTCGCGCTTGGGCCGCGCGGGGGGCGAACGGCGGGGCCACCGACAACCGCGCTATTGCCGCCGAAACGCTGGCCCTGCGCGAGGAACGCGCGCGGTTGCTCGGCTACGACAGCTTCGCCGCCTACAAGCTGGAAACCGAGATGGCGAAGACTCCCGGCGCGGTGCGCGACCTGCTGATGCGGGTCTGGGAGCCGGCGAAGGGCAAGGCACTGGCCGATGCCGCGGCGCTGGAGGCGATGCTGCACGCCGATGGCATCGCTGGCCCGCTGGAGCCCTGGGACTGGCGCTACTACTCCGACAAGCGACGGCGCGCGCTGCACGATCTGGATGAGGCGGCGCTGAAGCCGTACCTGTCGCTCGACCGGATGATCGCGGCGGCGTTCGCCTGTTCGGAACGGTTGTTCGGGCTGGCCTTCCGGCCGTTGGACGTGGCGCTCTATCACCCCGACGCGCGCGCCTGGGAGGTGACGAAAGACGGCCGCCACATGGCGGTGTTCGT